>JALRDM010000331.1 GCA_023262195.1 Salibacteraceae bacterium
ATTTTACCCGTTTCTGGGTCAATTAATCTTCGGTGCTCATATTCGGACCTCCCAGTAGGATCTGTTTTATCTTCTGAATCCATAACAGATTCAGCATCAATGGGATAATATACGCATTGATAGGAAATCAATACAATAAGCGAGAGCATCGCTGGCACCAACACATTTAATCTCAGTCTAACCTTTTCTCTCGTATAACTGGACTCGATAGATGCCATTGTCACTTTCAAACAACTCCGCCTCGAAGTAATCATCAACCGATAGTCCGGGTAATGGTTCGTTTAGTTCAGGAAATCGCGTGGTGGTTGATTCCAAAGTAAAAACAAATTGAATTTTAAGTGTATCACCCTCATTAAACTGCCCGTGAAAGGTTTTTCCTCGAAATGGCAATGCCAAAATCTCGACATCTGCCAGACAATCAACTTCATCACAGAATGGTAAACTGAGCACTGTGTCTGCTACGGAATAGATATGACTCACCCGACCTATGATTTTAGAATTGTGAGGGTTTGATTGGGCGGGGGCTTCCATGCGCTCCTCATCCATTTGATCGACTGATTTTTCTTCATCACTCGACTTTGTATTCACAGTCGCATTTTCGGTGTTCACCGCTTTGTTTGACTTACATGCAGATATGGCCAATGCCAAAAACAGGATGTTAGTTAGGCTCGTTTTCAAAATGCCCGTGAAGTTAATTATTGAGATTCGAATTCTTGCTCAATACCATTCATGTAATTGAGTTTTTATCGATTCCTTGCCGTATCCCGCACTTGTATTCGAGCTGATATCATCTCCGTTTTAGATGGGGTAAGATCATCTGCACATGTTCCATTGCTCAGTTTGCCAATGTAACAGCGCAATCGAAAACTTCCCGTATCGTGGAAAATTAGGCTTACAAAATTGTCACAGGTAGTACCACCCGTGTCGGCATAATGAGAGAAAAAAGGTTTGGGATCTATCAAGAATGTATTTACACGCTCATTCTTAATTTCCCAAGAGTATATCTCAGCATTCAAAGCACAGCTGGTTACAACAACCGTGTCGCCAAGTTTCACTTCAAATTCATCCGCATTTAGACACGGATCAAGCGGTCGGCAAGACGACATCAATAAGACAAAAGCAACAAATCCAAGCAACGAACGCATTGCGCGAATATATAAGGGACATCAACTCGAATAAAGGCAGGTTGTAAAACGTAGATTCGCACTATGAAATTGGGAGAAATCAACACCCTCAGAATAGCCCGAGAAACTGGCATTGGACTTTTTCTTGTGGATGAGACAGGTAACGAAGTACTTCTACCGAAGCGGTTTGTTCCAGAGGTGTTTGAGATAGATCAGGATCTAGACGTATTTGTTTACAATGACTCGGAAGGGCGATTGGTTTGCACTACCCAAGAACCAGACATCACCCTTAACAGCTTTGCCTTACTGCGCTGCAGAGATGCAACGGACATTGGCGCCTTCATGGAAATTGGCATCATGAAAGATCTCTTTGTTCCCAAAAAGAATCAGAATGACCTGATAAAGCCAGGAGAACGACATATGATCTATATGTATGAGGACACCTTGACTAAGAGACTTGTAGGCACGGCAAGAATCAACGCCTTGGTCAAAGAAGCCTCGGAAGATATCATGCCCGATGATGAGGTAGATATTCTGATTTGGAATGAGCGTGATATGGGTTGGGGAGTGATTGTAGATAACCAATATCAAGGCATGGTTTATAAAAACCAAACCTTTGAACCCATAGCAATTGGCGAAAGACGCACAGCGTATGTAAATCGCGTTCGTGAGGACGGTAAGCTTGATATCCTCATTCAGAAGCCGGGTGCAAAAAACATCGATGAGTCCGCCAAAGCAGTGATCGATGCGTTGGAGCGCAACAATAGGTTTCTAGCGCTTACGGACAAAAGCTCACCTGAGGATATCTCCACAGCACTCAACATGAGCAAGAAATCCTTTAAGAAGGCCATCGGAACGCTCTACAAACAGCGCATTATCTCCCTTGAAAAAGAAGGTATAATGTTGCTCTAGCCAAGGGTTAAATGTCCGAGATAACCTTATAGCTCGGATCCTCAATGATGTTTACATCAATCAACGTATCGGCATTCGCGAGCAGCCTGCGGCAGTCTTGACTTAAGTGCTTCAAATGGATTTTCTTTCCCTCTTGTAGATAACGTTCGGTGAGCCTATTAAGCGCCTCAATTCCTGACATATCCGCGACCCTGCTCTCCTGAAAATCAATCACCACCTCATCAGGGTCGTTTTTCACATCAAACTTATCTCCGAAGGCCTGAACCGAACCAAAGAACAGTGGTCCGTAAATTTCATAATACTTCACTCCTTTTTCATCTATGTGCTTTCGAGCTCTGATACGCGTTGCGTTTTCCCAAGCGAATACCAATGCCGATATAACCACGCCTATCAATACGGCTAGCGCTAGATTGTGGAGCAAAACGGTAACCAAAGCCACAATCACCATCACCAAAACGTCCATCACAGGCATCTTTCCAAACGTTTTGAGGCTCGCCCATTCAAAGGTGCCGATGCTTACCATGATCATCAAACCTGTTAAGGCGGCCATAGGCACTTGCTCGATCAGGTCGGAGCCAAACATGATGAATACTAAGAGCATTACTGCAGCCACAATGCCCGACATTCTTGCGCGAGCTCCAGAGGAGATATTGATCAGACTCTGACCAATCATCGCGCAGCCTCCCATTCCAGAGAAGAATCCTGTGATGGTATTGGCCATGCCTTGTGCTACGGCTTCCTTGTTTCCCCAACCTCGGGTTTGGGTTATTTCATCGATTAGGTTTAACGTCAACAGGCTTTCAATTAACCCTACACCCGCTACAATGAGTGCATAGGGAAATATGATTGTTAGTGTCTCCCAGGTGAAAGGAATGTCTGGGATATGAAATGGTGGAAAACTTCCATCAATCTGAGCAATGTCTCCCACGGTTTTCGTATCAATATCAAGCCCGATGACCACAGCAATGACCACCAATATGGCGGTCAACGAAGCTGGAATCTTCTTAGTAATTCTCGGTAAACCCCAAATAATGAACATGGTAATTCCCACCAGTGCGAGCATCACATAGAGCTGCATACCCGACATCCATTGCAAACCTGTTTCAAGCGACCCTACCTTGAATTGGTCGAGTTGTGCCATAAAAATGACAATGGCAAGTCCATTGACAAAGCCAAACATCACCGGTTGGGGTACCAAACGAATGAATTTTCCTAATCGAAGAAAACCTGTAGCCATTTGTATCAATCCCGCCAAGACCACGGTAGCAAAAATGTATTCGACCCCATGGCTTATTGCCAGACTCACAATAACTACGGCTACAGCACCTGTGGCTCCTGAAATCATTCCAGGCCGACCACCAAAAATGGAGGTGATCAGCCCCATGCTGAACGCTGCATACAGTCCTGTCAGCGGAGATAAACCAGCGATCATAGCAAAGGCTATCGCCTCGGGCACAAGGGCAAGAGCCACCGTGAGCCCGGAAAGAATTTCGATTTTGTAATCGACTTTCTGTTTAAAATCAAAGAGGTTGATGTATCTGCGCATAGCTCGAAAAAAGGGCGCGAAAGTATTGGTAATAAACGAGGGAAAATGCGTTGCGGTGTCTTATTCCACTCTGCCATTGCTTCGTGCCTAGTCATGCCAAGATCGCACAAAGTGCGAGTCTCGAAGGGTGGCTTGATAGCCCCCAAAATCCCAGTTCAAAAAAGTAGCTTTGCACGTTTGCCCAAAAAACGAGAATTACGTGGAATTTAAGCTCAAATCAGACTTCAGCCCAACGGGAGATCAACCATCAGCCATTAAGCAATTAAGTGAAGGTGTAAACGAAGGCATCGAGCATCAGACACTGCTTGGTGTGACCGGCTCTGGTAAAACCTTTACCATGGCCAACGTGATTCAAAACACACAGCGCCCTACCCTTATCTTAAGCCATAACAAAACCTTAGCGGCACAGCTCTATGGCGAGTTTAAGCAGT
>JALRDM010000343.1 GCA_023262195.1 Salibacteraceae bacterium
TATGGCGTTTTTGATAGCTCAAAAAAAGAATTTATTTGTTTTGAAGATGGTGAAAATAGGATCTTGAATACTACCACCATTGATGCTCCTATCGATTTCGTCTGGGAACACACCAATAGCCTCGCAGATATGAATGCTTGGTCGCCTTGGATGGATAGAGACCCGGATATGACGCACGCCTATGAGGGCGAAGATGGAACTGTAGGTGCCGTTTATTCTTGGAGTAGCGAGCAGGAGGATGTTGGGTCAGGAAGTCAAACAATATCAGAAATATCAGATAATTCCATAACCACACATCTTGTTTTTGAAGGCATGGGAGAAGCGGATGCGTCCATGGTTTTGGAAGAAAAGGATGGAATGACTTTAGCAACATGGAACTACGATCAGGAAAATCCTTTCCCTATGAATATCATTATGATGTTCATTGATATGGATGAAATGCTTGGACCTGATTACCAGCAAGGCGTTGACAACCTCAAAGCATTGGTTGAGTCTAACAAGTCTTCAAGAAATGAGTTTGGAGGCTTCACCATTGAAAAAGTAGACCTCGGTGATCGCACTTATCTTGGGGTGAGGGATACGGTATCTATGGATGCTATGCAATCGTTTTTTGCAGCTGGTTACGCTAAAACGATGAAAGGAATGGCTAAGTCAGGTGTCGAAGTGGCGGGAGCACCGTCTGCGTTATACTTTGTTTGGGATCAGGAAAATGGTCAGTCAGAGGCAATGGCCGCGATGCCAGCGGAACCAGGTTCTATGGCGGATAACCTAGCGAGCTTTAGTGTTTCTGGGCCAGCGATAATGATTGACTACACTGGTGCATATGAAGGATTAATGGCTCCTCATCAAGCTATAGAAGAGTATATGGCTTGGCATGAAATTGAAATGAATCATCCTGCAATTGAGGAGTACACAAATGATCTTACAACAGTGGCAGACGCCTCAGAATTAAACACAAAGATTTACTATCCAATTAAGTAGGGTTAGCGCTATCTAAAACATGATTTACCCCACATTGAGATAACTCAGTGTGGGGTTTTCAACACTAGGGTGAGTATTGTCATAAAGTCAACAATCGCTCATGCAAGCTGTTTCTCTTACCTTCGCATTTTAATTTTTTCTATGAGTACAGTAAATAACAACGACACAATTTCATTACATTATTCAGGAACCCTTAACAACGGTGAGCAATTTGACTCCTCTGAAGGTCGTGAACCTTTAAAGTTTGAGGTTGGTGCAGGTCAAGTAATTCCAGGTTTTGATAAGGCTGTTCTTGGAATGAAAAAGGACGAACAAAAAAAGTTTACCATCCCCGCAGCTGAAGCCTACGGTGAGGCCAAGGAAGAGTTGGTATATGAGGTTCCGAAAGCTTCTATACCTGCTGAGCTTAATGCATCTAAAGGTCAACGATTAGTATCGAACTTAGAAGATGGGCGTCAAATTCCGGTCACTGTTTCTAACGTGACAGAAGATACAATTACACTCGATGCCAACCACCCATTGGCTGGTCAGGATTTAACATTCGATATTAAAATCGTGGACATCCATTAATAGTAATCCTAATTTTTTTTTCTTATGCAAGGAGTACCACGATATAATCGTAAAAACAATCAAGAGTTTGCTCGAACTTTAAGATCTCGGGTAAATCAATATTTCGAAGACAACAATTTTGATCGGTCTGGCGGAAATCGAATCATCGGTAAAACACTGGTAATGTTCGTGCTATATTTTCTGCCTTTTGTGCTTTTAATGGCTGTGGAATTAACCGCTTGGCAATACATAATCTGCTCCATAATCATGGGTATTGGTGTGGCTGGTATTGGTTTAGGAATAATGCACGAAGCGGTTCATGGTTCATTTTCAAATAAAAAATGGGTGAATACCGTATTTGGATATTCTCTAAATCTTATTGGAGGAAATATGCTCTCATGGCGTATTCAACATAATATCTTACATCATAGCTTTACTAATGTGAGAGGGTTAGATGAAGATTTGGAAGCCGGTAATATTATGAGGTTTACTCCTCATGAACCTTGGAAACCTCGTCACCGATTTCAATATATCTACGCATGGGCGCTTTACTCGCTGATGACATTCAGTTGGGTGCTCGTTAAGGATTTCAAGCGTATTGCCAAGTATCATAAACTCGGACTGCTAGAAGGTCAGAATGTGAAATTCTCAAATGCAATGTTGACCATTGCGGTCTCCAAGATTGTATACATTTCGTACATGATTATACTTCCAATTTTTGTTGGTGGATACAGTCCTGTGGTGGTATTGGCTGGTTTTGTGCTAATGCATTTAATTGGTGGTTTAATGTTGGCGATGATTTTTCAACCAGCACATATTATGGAAGAGCATGATTTTGTTCCTGATGGAGTGTCTGAATTAGAAATGTGTTATGAAGCACACCAGCTTAGCACCACAAGTAATTTTGCACCGACCAACAAGCTGCTTACATGGTTTTGCGGAGGGCTTAATTACCAAGTCGAGCACCATATTTTCCCTAGCATTAGTCATGTGCACTATCCCGCAATATCCAAGATCGTGGAAAAGACTGCAACGGAGTATGGAGTTCCATATCGAAGTGTGCCGAGTTTTCGAGAGGCGCTGAAAATTCACCAACGCACTATGAAGAAGCTGAGCATACCGGATTATACTGGTTCACTGAAAGCAGCATAATTCAACGTAAGTTATTAGAAGAAGCCTCATAATCACGGGGCTTTTTTTGTGCAGGATTTGATGGTCAAATCATACATTTGCGCTCTCATTGCCCGGGTGGTGAAATTGGTAGACACGCACGCTTGAGGGGCGTGTGTCGCAAGACGTGCTGGTTCGACTCCAGTCTCGGGCACACTTTAAAGACTCTGCAATAATTGTAGGGTCTTTTTTATTTGACTAATGCGTATTCTATGTGATGGTATGAAACCATAGGTGTAATTTACCTCAGATGGTATTATCTTATTAAAATGTTTCTTTGACCACATGCGAAAGGTGATAGCCTTTATAACTCATTATTTAGGATCAAAAACAAGGCACGGAATTCATTCTCCGTTTGTTTATAATCTCATTGATAAGTGTCTATATCAAGGGAGTCAATTTAATCAATCCGCAAGAGAACACTACAAAGGACTCGAACGAAGTAAAGAGTATTTAGAGGGGATGGATTTTGGTAAGAATGAGAAAGTCAAAATCAAGGTTTCAGAATTGGCCAGCCGATCTGCCACGCGTGATTTTGAGGCCACTTTAGTAGCGAAAGTTGTGCGATATTTCGGTAGTCGAAGGTATCTTGAGCTTGGAACCAATATTGGCAAGGCCACCAGTATAGTGGCTTTAACTAATCCCAAGACCATAGTGCACAGTATTGAAGGAAATACCTCGATTGCCGATTTTGCCCGAAAATCTATTCAGGAACTAGAGCTAGCCAATGTGCGAATTGAAAACTCAACTTTTGACGAATTCTTTGATCAAAATTCAACTAAGTATGACTGTATCTTCATTGATGGTGATCATCGATATGAGCCTACGCTGAAGAATTATGAGAACGCCAAGCAGTCACTGATAGGTGAGGGGCCAATAATACTGCATGATATATATTGGAGCCGGGGAATGACCGATGCTTGGAAGAAAATTGTTGCAGACAAAAGTGCTACGGTAACCATTGACCTTTTCTTTTTCGGTATGGTGTTTTTTAGACCAAGTCAAGCCAAAGAACATTTCAGAATAAGATATCCTAAAAACCTACTTCGAATCTTTACCTGATTCTTCGCCTTCACCGTCATTTAACTTTCGGTCTAGAAACTCTCCGAGTTGTTCGGGCATTAGTTTAGTAGCGATAATCTTTTTGTTTTCGTCCAACAAGAAGACTTTTGGTGTGCTGAAAATGTCAT
>JALRDM010000394.1 GCA_023262195.1 Salibacteraceae bacterium
AGAAATTGATACAGACAAGTTTCGCACCAACACTGTGCTTCAAACTGCTATTGAATATGCCAAATCGAACAATAGCGCTGTTCATCTTATGGGGCTATTAAGTCATGGAGGGGTGCATAGTTCCCAAAAACACTTGCATTATATCATTGATATTCTCGAAGAGTCTGCATGTTCAAAGATTTTCGTTCATGGCTTTACTGATGGGAGAGATGTTGAGCCAAAGAGTGCCCACCTAAATATTGCTGAACTCTACGCCCACATCCAGGGAAAAAAAACCCAATTGGGTAGTATAATCGGCAGGTTCTATGGGATGGACCGTGATAATCGATGGGAGCGAATCAAAGAGGCTTTTGACCTATTGATTCATAGAAAAGGAATTGAAACCAATGATTTTGTTGATTATGCGCACAGCCAATATGAAAAGGGCATCACTGATGAGTTCTTCGAGGCAGCTTGTAATGCAGAAGTTGATGCAAGAATAAATCCCAACGATGTGGTTATCTGCTTCAACTATAGAACTGATCGATGTAGAGAAATTACTACGGTACTTACTCAAAAGGACATGCCTGAGTATGAAATGATTAGAATTCCCTTGCATTATGTGACGATGACTCGGTATGATGAGAAATTTGAAGATGTACATGTGCTTTACGAGAAAGATAATCTCTCAATGACGTTGGGAGAAGTATTGGCCTCAGTAAATGCAAAACAGCTGCGTATTGCTGAGACTGAAAAGTATCCCCATGTCACATTCTTCTTTTCAGGGGGGCGCGAAAAACCATTTAATGGGGAGATAAGAGAAGTGATAGCTTCTCCGAAGGTGGCAACCTATGATCTACAGCCCGTAATGAGCGCAGAGAAAGTTACAAACGCGTGCATAAACCACATTCGTGAAGATCAACCTGACTTTATCTGTTTGAATTTTGCGAATCCAGATATGGTTGGTCACACTGGTGTGGAGTCGGCAATTATAAGGGCTCTTGAAATGGTTGACCTATCTTTAGGACGTGTTTTGGCTGAAGCAGAAAAGCATGGGTACTCCACTCTGATAATTGCCGATCATGGCAATGCTGACATCATGCACAATGCAGACGGATCTCCGCATACAGCACATACAATGAATCTTGTACCATGCATTCTCGTTGGAGCGAATAAAAGACTAGTGAATGGTAAGCTGGCAGATGTAGCGCCAACCATACTCGACTTAATGCAAATAGCAAAGCCTGCTGAAATGACAGGTCAGAGTTTACTTCAATAAAAAAGGGGGCATCAGCCCCCTTTTTCTTTTCTTCTTTAAATCCGTTCTAGTTGATCACAATACGCTCAACATTGGTTGACTCATCATTGATCACCTTAACTAAATAAACCCCTCTTGCAAGATTTCCTAGGTTCATTTCAACATTAGCTCCTGATGTTACATTTTCTATGTTATTGTACAAGACATCTCCTTTAAGAGATTGTACGATGATTTGTACTTCATCAGTAGTAACATTACCGAAAACCAGATTAAACTGTCCATTGCTCGGATTAGGAACTACGGTGAAATCTGCCTTTGAATTATCAATATCATCAACAGATAAATTACAGTTAAACTCAGAGTTTAAATAATCAATTGAGGCGGTGGCTGTACATGCATCCGCATCAGTTACAGTAACTGAGTAAGTTCCCTCCTCGGTAATTGAAATTGTATCAGTCGCATCATCAGTACTCCAAGCATACGTAAAGGTACTTGGTTGACTCGTGGTTACATCAGCCTCAAGTGTTGCTCTTGAAACTGCTGGATAACACTCATCATCAATTTCTACTATAATCGTACGACCATCACATAAATCTTGATTAAAGGTCTTAACACGAACAAACGGTATAACATCGAACGTATCGAAAGGCGTTGTAATAGGCCTACCGAAGGATCCACTATTGTCTGAATCAACATAGGCAAACCCTGGCACACCATAATCATAAGCCATTGGAATTTCATCTGACAAAGTTCCAATACAACCAAAGAACTCTGTAGTTGTAGCTGGAATGGTATGATTCATTGGTACATCAACCCAGCCATCAACAAAACCATTGCCACCAGAAACTGTGTGGAACACACTCTCACCAAACTCTGTCAAGTTACCATCTACAACGGTGTAAATAGCTCCTTTAACAATGTCCCCATAGCTCAAACCATAATCTCCTGAGCTTCCGCTAGCCAAGGGGAAATATCCTTTCACTCCAATCACATCTGTTTCAGTGAAGTTATCATAGTATACACAAAATGTATATCCTGAACCACCCCACCAGCCAGAACCTTGAAAGTCATCATCATCATATGCGTATTCGTTTTCTGTAACTTCAAACTCCCATGACATTTCATTATTCTCTTCCATTCTATCATTGGTATCAAAAGACATTGAATATGTAAGGTTATACGACCCAACTCCATCAGTAGTGAAATCATCCGTAGTTTCTACAATGGCAAACTCTCCAGAAGCTAACGTAAACGTATTTGAAGACGAGGAATAACCGGTATTTGATTCGGAAACATCAAGAGAAACTCCGGTATGCGATCCCGAACCTTGCGCTCTTATAAGTCCTGCAGGAGTAAAAGATGCTGCAGCAGCATGTGCCTCAGGAATCATAGTATATTTCAAGTAAGCATTGCTATCAGTAGCGCCATAATTGTAGGCTCTTTGAATGTCTAAATCAAAACTTGGCGCTTGATAAACCACTACGTCATCTATCATCCAACCATAGGCAATACCACTATTTTGGTCCACCCATCGGAAACGCACGAATAAATCTCCAGTAGCTGTCATTATTTCAGCAGGAATGTAATACCCTACATATTCTGGGTCTGTTAAACTTCCTGGTGTATTATTTGCAGCTGTTCTCGGCAATAAATGTAAATTTCTGCCTATAGTGATCCACGTAGTGCCATCTGAGCTTGCTTCGATATACATTTCATCAAAGAACCGTGATGCTCTTTCTTGATACATTAAGAATCCTCCAGCCGTTGCAAGGCTCACATCAATCTCATCACTGGTAAGGATATGCGTACCTGCAGATGTCGTTCCTGAGGGATCACCATTATTCATCTCAGCGAAAGCTCCACCACTCGTACTTTGGATTGCACCTCCATAAAACCAACCAGTATATGTAGACCCAATAGCCCAGCCTTGTGCACCTTGATTGTTTATTGACCAGTCACCTGCAGAAGAGAAATCACTATACCAAAGAGTATCCGCGGTAGTCGGGTTATCTAAAAGTGGAGAGGAGCCATTATACCTAAGTCCACCATTGGTTTCTTCGGTAAGTGGCATGGCGTTCTGTTCAAAGCTCATAGTCGGCAGAATAGGTGTCTGAGCAAAAATTATCGAGGAAATTCCCAATAAAGCACTCACCATGAATAGTC
>JALRDM010000025.1 GCA_023262195.1 Salibacteraceae bacterium
ATGACATTAAGTCCCCTATCCCAATTGACAATTCCAACGGAATTGCGATTACTGCTTACTATTACAACCTAAATGGTAAAACTGGAGAATTTATTCCACAACCCTTTAGTTCAACTAGCGAAGAGATCCTTACAATTCCAGTCAAAAATCCATCAAAACTAAGATCATTTAGCGCGAAAAAATTAGTGTTTAATCATTCTATACTTTGTTCTGATGTCGAGGGTGATGTAAAAATGAGACGAAAAGTATTTGATAAAACCGGACTGGTTTTTACCGATTCTATTTTTCTGCACAGCTCCGGGACCCAAGTGAATTGGCCATTAGACTTAAGTGGTATACGACTGGTACCCAATAACGGAACTATTAAAGTCGAAAAAGAATTCATCATAACCGACAAAATATTTGTTTCGCTTGGTTCCTTCCCCTACGCAAGTTCGGCGTACAATTTTGGGCCTAATATCGAATACACCTACTTCGAAACTACTGAAGAAAAAGAACTTACAGTTTCTGAAACCAGCTACCCTCAAAACGTTTGGCCTTCAGGATTAACTGTAGATATGAATCCAAGAGTTTCTACAGCCAATGGAACTTTGAAATTAATTGGCTGGGGTACTGTTGAGTGTGCCACTCAATTAAGCTCTATTACTAACGGGCAATCCGTTGACTATTCCGATACAAATACCTTTAACTTGGGTAATTCTGTAGCGGATAGCTCATTGTTTTCCTCCATTTCGTGGTCTACTACCTCCGATAAACTCGGCGAAGCTATTTACTTTCTAGCGGACGAAATTGTAACAACCTCCACAGTAACATTTAAAGGATTGTGGGGAATACACGTTGATGGCGTAAATAATGTAACCACAACTATCGAAAGCCCATTAGATTCAAAAGAAGGGAGTTTTCATTTAGAAGCGGCAAAAACTATCAATAAAGAATTTAACCAAGGTCTATTAGAGCAGCTTTACACTGCTGACAGTTTATTATTAATTACAGAATTTAGACACAATAGAGAGAATGCACTTAATCTTAATTGGTCCTTGCTGAGCAACGGAGACACTTTGTCTATGATAGATTCTATGCTCATTGCTACTGACTACTTTCAAGAAAAGGTGATTAGCCCTGAGCAAGCCATTCAACCATGGGAATGGGATTTTAATATTGGCTTTGAAGGAGAAGATATTATAATTAGAAATCGAGATAGCCTTTCCTTCAATATATCATTAAAGTACTTATCGCATCCATGAGAAAGTTAATGCTCATATTACTCGTGATGCTTCATAGCTCTGTTTACGGTCAGTTTAGATTGTTAAACGATCCTTATGTCGAAACTGAGGTCCGAGGAATTACTATTGGAATACTAAATGAGCATTTTTCATTGGGTTCAAATGCAAATATTGGCCAATGGAATGGTGTTGGTATGAAGCGGTCAAATGATGTGATTTCGTTTTCGGAACTAGACAAAGAGTTACTTCGAGTCCAATTCAGAAGCGGCAATCTTAAAATTGGTTATCATGCACACCTGTATAGTTACCAAAGCATAAATCTTGAAAGTGACTTATTTAACATGCTTTACGGAGACAGGACGATAAGTAACTCCTACGACTATTCATATTTTGGGAATAGCACGTTCACTCACTCTATTAGCGCTCAAAAACAAATGAACAAACGAACTAGACTAAGTGGCTTTCTAAATTTTCACAACTTGAACAGCTATTATAATCTTGCTGTAAGCGGTGAGAACAGCTTTTCTGAAGTCAGTCCTCAAATCACACTCAACAGTAACTATACCAGTATCAACGCACCGCATATCGATAAAAACAGAAGTTTTTATGCGTTACCAAATTCATTGAATAAGCATGATTCTGTTCATATTACAAGGGTATTGGCGGTTCCATCAAGTCTTTCTATCAGCTTATCCCTAAGCTCTAAACCAACCGAATTTTCTAGGCTTCATCT
>JALRDM010000069.1 GCA_023262195.1 Salibacteraceae bacterium
GGTAAGCTGGTCTTTGCCCTGTGGATGGTAATTGCAGACATAAAAAGACTGGTTGAGTTTGTATGGATGAAGGTAAATCCACCAGTAAATGCTACGATGCAAGAGGGTATAACCAGAAGCCAGTTTCTATCACAAACCGGCGCCATCACCGCTACCTTGCCTCTTATTGGTATGGGTTGGGGGGTTCTAAGTGGAGCACACGACTATCGAGTAGTGAAAAGAACCATTAAAATAACGGGGCTTCCAAAAGAGCTGGAAGGATTTACCATCACTCAGCTATCCGATATACATGCAGGTTCGTTTTGGAATAAACGGGCGGTGCAAAGGGGCATTGATATGGTTAATGACTTGAATTCTGATGTTATCTTTTTCACTGGCGATTTAGTAAACAATAAAGCCATCGAACTTGGAGGATGGACGGAAATGTTTTCCAAATTATCAGCAAAGCATGGAGTATATAGCGTATTGGGCAATCATGACTATGGTGATTATGTGCCTTGGAATTCTGAGCAGGATAAGGTAGATAATTTGCAGCAGCTTATTTCAACCCAAAAGCAAATGGGCTGGAGAGTACTCCTTGATGAGCATGTTGTTTTAAACCATAATGGTTCAGAACTAGCGGTAATCGGTATTCAAAACTGGGGTGCACGAGGTCGTTTTCCAAAATACGGAGACTTACCTAAGGCAGCGAGTGGCCTAGACCCGAAGATGCCTCAATTACTGCTTTCGCACGACCCTAGTCATTGGCGAGCGCAAGTATTGGCGGAGTTTCCAAACATTAACGCAACGTTTTCTGGACATACCCATGGCTTTCAGTTTGGCATTGAGGTGGGCAGTGTCAAGTGGAGCCCAGTGAAATACTTTTATCCCGAATGGGCAGACCTCTACAATGATGGGGATCAATTCCTATACGTGAATCGAGGGTTTGGTTATATCGGATATCCAGGAAGACTGGGCATCAGGCCTGAGATAACGCAGATTAGTCTTGTTGGTTAGGAACGATCGCCAACTCTATGCTAAGTTGATAATTGATGCCGCTTCTGCCTGATTCATAAGCGGTGATATTCCCTCCCATGAAGTGAAATATTAAGAGTGCTGAGATCAAGTCAAAATTGCTATCAATCTTAAAGGTCATATTTAATCCGAGTGATAAGATCACCGTACCTTTACGGGTTTTGTGAAAGAACTAAATGAAAGGTATAGCCGTTATATTGTTGATTCTTGCCTCGAGCTCCCTGTGCGCTCAGCGTAAGGCCAATTTCGGTAAACAACCGAAGGATAACAAAAAGGGACGTGCCATAAAACTCTATGGTGAGCCCAAATTGGACAGGTCTCCAACCGACTGGACCAAGCTGAGACTGGAATATGTTTTGGGGTTAGGGGCCTCATCTTTTCTAGGAGATTTAGGTGGACAAGATGGTCCGGGCCTGCCCTTCGTTTATGATTTTGAACCAACGCAAACAAGGTACGCCATTTCTGGAGGGGTACGATACTTTCTTCGCGAGTATCATGCGCTGAGAGGATCTTTGAGTTACGCCAGATTAAGGGGAAGCGATGCTACCACCAATTATCCGAACAGAAAATACCGAAACTTAAATTTTAAGTCACCGGTGATTGAGCTAGCGGGTATGTATGAGTTACACCTGCTTAAACCTCAAACTCTACATCTAGCTGGAGCTCGAAACTCCAGGGTTTTTAATGGCAATCGTTTTGGAGCTTATGCATCAGCGGGTACGGGATTATTTTTCTTTAATCCGAAAGCACAATTTAATGGAGATTGGTATGCCTTAAAGCCGCTCGGCACCGAAGGTCAAGGCTTACCAGAAGGCCCCGAGCCATATCGTAGGTTGAGCTTTGCTTTCCCTTTAGGCGGTGGGGTTACCTATCTATTGAATTGGAATTATACCATTGGCTTGGACTTTGAATATCGTTGGACTGCCACAGATTATATCGATGATGCCAGTGGTTATTATTATGATAATGCGGCCATTGTAGCTGCGAATGGAAAACTGGCGGGCACCCTTGCAAACCCAAGTGTATTACTGGATGATGTTCCAGAGCCTGATTGGTATACCGTTAATCAGCCAAGGGGCGGCAGCGAAAACAATGACACATATCTTTTTCTACAATTGACATTGAGCCATGCTTTGGGTCCAGCCATAACTAATAAGCCGATCAAGCAAAAGAAAAAGAAACCGAAACAACTCTATAAAGACAAAAAGAAGGCTCTAAAAGAAGGACGAAAAGCAAGGTCGTACAATAACAGGAAAATCAAAAACAAGAAGAAGCGGTTCAAGAATCCCAAGTTGAATTTTGGAAAGAGAAGGAAAAGAAGTAAGATCCGAACCTTTTAGAATTGATAGGTCAATCCAATGTTGGCATCAATCAGACGTTTGGCAGTACCGAATGACTCATAGGCTCCCTTTTGATCCACAGCGCTGTTCAATGGGGTCATTATGAGACCAAAGGCTGAAAGGTTTTGGAATAGTTGTCTTTCGATTCCCACCATCGCCCCGTACCTTAACGCATTAAGTCCGTCAAGTGATATCACCTCTTCATTGGTGGTGGATGCGTTCACATATTCACTGGTATTATAAACAGTGATGGATTGGTTTTGGGCGGCAAACAAATAGTCGATAAATACACCTGCAGATGCGATCCATCGATGATTTAGCATGTAATTATACATGATTGGAGTATGTATATAATCCATTTGATGTGCAATCATGCCTCTATGCATCACAAGGTCTGATTCGTTGCTCATTGTATTTGCAAATGATTGAACAATAGGACTTACCTCTGTCTGCTTGACTCGCTCAATAGCATTACCTGTGCGTCTGAGCACACCAATTTCAATGGACATGTATGAACGATCGGTGAGCGACACTCCGTATCCAAAGGAGAATGTTGGGCTTGCGTTCCATGAAGACTCTCTTATAGAAGAATTAGCCTCACCCGTACCAGTTCTTGCGCCTCCCCTAAAGTACCATACATGATTCGCCATCCATTTAGAGATAATAGGATTTTCAGGAGTGAATTTTGGGTCTTCAATACTTGGCGTTTCATAAACGTATCCTTTGTTTTCAAGGAGCTCAATGCTCTGACTGCGTGAAAAGTTGGTGTCAAAAGCATTGAAATTATCATTTGAAACTAAGTGTGGCTCTGCAGATTCAGATTCATTGACGGCTTCTAAGACGGTATTCGACCAGTCAGCTTGCTTGTAATTCACGACCTCGGTAGACTCTTCAAAAAATAATTCCTCTGACTCTGATATGGCTCTAGCACCTTTGAGGTCCACTTCAGGTGTGTTGGTTCGAGATTCTTCAACAACTGTGTTTGCTACGAGCGCTTCAATTCCGATGGGCTCAGCTGTAAGTATGGATTCCGACCTATTGCTTGTTGATTCATTTACACCTATGGTGGATAGCACAGCGACAAAGAGGGTAGCGGCAATCTTTTGGAAGACTACGGCAGAGCTTGATGAAACTGGGGTTTGAGAGGCGAATGAGCCATACAAAGACTTCTCAACCGCTTGCCACTCTAAACTAGGATCGAACTTGGTGTTTTTTAGCCCGTCAAACCTCCCTCTGAATATATCGTCTATTTCATCGTTGTAATCAGCCATATGCGAGATAAACATCTGGGTATGCCAATTGAAGCTTAGCTCGAATTTGTCTGCGTGCCGAGCTCAAGTGCCATTTTGAAGTGCCTACGGAGATTCCTAGTTTTCCGGCAATTTCTTTATGGCTGTAGCCATCAATAGCGAACATGTTAAACACCACTTTGCTTACTGGTGAGATGGTATCGATGATGGCCAAGAGCTCATCAATCGACATTTTATTTAAGCCATCGTTATATACCTGATACGTAGGCATGATGGCATCAAAAGAGAAAATATCTCGATAACGCTTATGCGCTCTGAGGTGATCTAGTGCAGTGTTGATAATAATCCGCTTGCACCATCCTTCAAATGAGTTGCCGAAGTGGTATTGATCAATCTTTTTAAAGACTTTAATAAATCCTTGATTTAATACATCGAGCGCCTCTTCATCGCCCTTAATGTATCTGCGCACGATGGACATCATCACAGGAAAGTAGGTTTCGTAAACCTTCTTCTGTGACTTTTGGCTCTGAGCCATACACCCTTCTATATCGGAATCGTTAATGATCATCTGCACCTTTAGCTTTAATAATGACGCAGATTTGTCACAATCGTTTGGTTGTGGTTAAATTTTTATAACCGTGGCTTTTGTCAAACCAGAGCCTGGAACAAATACAATCCCATTCATATTGGGGTAGTAATTCTTGCATGTTTTGATCATTTCAGAAAGAATTTTCTGATACTCTATGCTAGTGAAATTTTGAGGCAGTTCAATTTTACCTAAAACAGTATGCTCGCATGTTGGTGCGTTTTCAATGAAGAGATTAATACCGTTTCGGGCAATCGTTTCGGATTTGAGAAAGTCTGGGTTTATCAACACTTCCTTATCCAACTTTGGGGCATCTTCAGGAGTATAGAATTTCACTACATCGGCCTTGCGAAACCCGGTATTCGGACGGAAAATTATGGCATCAAATTCCACTTCAGGATATTCGTCAGGAACACGCTTGGTAATCATGTGCTTCATCATGAGGTCAAACTTGTCAGGCGCAACGATTGCGCACTCGATACTCCCTATGTGCCGATAAGGCGTAGAAGGGTTTGCCTCAATGAATACAGCTTTTTCATAAAAAGTATTTACCTCGCCAGGTGCTTTTTGACCGTATGAGATGAAGAGTGTGCATACAATTAACGCAGTGGTAGTAAAAGTGGCTTTAATCATTGGATTTCAATTAGTGATATCAGCGTTAGACATGAGTTGCCATTACCTATACTGATATTTCAAAAGGTAAAGAAATGGTTTTTTCCCGAAAGTTTGATGAATTGTAATTCGACCAACTTGAATTTACTACTTCACTATCGAGAGTTCTACAACATCCCCGTCTTCGAAAACCAATAAATAGAGCCCAGATGGATAATCTTCCAATCGGATTTCGGCATTTGATCTAGCCGACAAATCAAAAGATTGCAACAACGAACCATCGATGCTTAGGAGGTCTATGAGCCCAATTACACCATCATTTGATGCAATATTCAAAGTGTGCCTGGCCGGATTTGGAAAAATGAAACGTTGCGTTTCATATTCCTTTACAGACAGGTTGGATATAACTTGTATGGCAGTATCAATACCATAGTCGTTCCCCACAATTTGCCGCACTTGATAGGTCTCTAAGTCTGGATAGAAATATGTGTTTGGCACACTGTCTAACGAAGTGCCATCACCTAAGTCAAAAATCATGGTATCTCCATATAGGCTTAAATCAGTGAACATCACCGTTTGTGCATCATTTTGCAGAGTATAGGTGAAATTGGCTACTGGCGGTGTAGTTATTTCAATATCATCAATGGCGATATCACTACTCCAATCAAATCCGGACACACCTCTGAATCTGAGATTGATGATTTTACCATAAAATGCCGAAAGTGATAACATTTCCCTATTCCAAGTAGAACCTTGGTCTCCGCTCTCTTCAAAAACATCAAGTGTCCACGAAGTGCCGTCAAAAATATCGAGGTGTAAAGAACCCATATCTGACCCATTCATGTGATACCAAAAGGTAAGTGTGGCATCATCAAAGTTGATCAGGTCGATGCATGGTGAGGTGAGCGATGCAGTAGCATTAGTACAGCCACCACTAGCCTCCACGTAGAGGTACTTACCCGATGGATTTCCTGTGGTATGATCGTTTGCTGGACCAGTGAATTGTGAAGGCGTCTGTCCACGGTTAGTGCGCCAGTCGTGATCATCGCTTTCAAGACTTACTTCATTTACCCAGCCATTGCTTAAGTCACAAACCGTGGCTTCACAATCAGAATCAGTACTGCATAGGTCAAAGGTTTCGAAGTCTTCACTCCAAATTGCTCCCAAAGTGGGGGTGTTGTAAGGGTAATAGGTCGAAATAATCGTATCATTGTATGAGTTGCCATCATTGAAAATATCAATAACCAATCGTGCCGTTTGCATCGAAGATCCAATTTCCAATGGCTCGGTTAGGGTAATTTCATCTACGTCATTTGGGGCGATATTTACCTGAATAGTTTCGCTTATGGTTTGTCCAGTGCTTGAGGTTACCACCGCGTCTATGGAGGTGATTGGATTGGTTCCATTATTCACCACTTCGAATGAAATAGCAAGACTGTCACCATGACAAGAGAAAATGCTTCCGGCAGCAGGGGTCACAGAAACAAGTCCAGCATCATCATTAATCACACAATTGAATACACCGCCAATATGGTGAATGGCCACGGCTCTTTTTCCTTCAGCGCCATTGTTGCCATTGGATGATACACTGTACCAAAGCATCTCATTGTATAGATTGGAATTATAGTCAACATACTCAGTGGTTGAAGAGGTACCCCATTCTTTCATGTATTTCTGACCCAGTCTATGTACGGTGTAGCCAGTCGCCCCAGACGTATTGTCCCATGAGAGACCAATGGAGTCAGGACATGCATAGTCAATGGTTAGACCCGATGGAATGCGGATCACTGATAGATCGTCAGACTCAACAGTTTCACCATTATAAGTTACGCGCACCCTCACGTTTCCTGTGGCAATGCTTGGCACGTTCCAATTCACATAACCTTGACTAATTGGGGTGTTTGATGAAATAGGAAACCAATTATTACCACCGTCATTTGAATATTCAATGGTGGCATTTCCGCTTTCGTAAGGGGAGTCCCAACGAATTTTTTCCGTGTTAAACGGCACAAAAGATTCTCCACCTACTGGGTAGGTCAACACCAGCTCGGTTGGTTCAAACCAATAAACTACATAAAACTTCTGTGGCCCTTGGGGAACATTGAAGCCCTTAACTTTTACTGTATAGTTCCCAGAGGTGGGATTAAAAAATTCAACTTGCTCAACATTATTCAAGTGATCTGTTCCTGGCGTTGCTGGGTCATCAAGTGTAAATGCGTTTGCGGCATGATTTAGCACATAGGGCAGCGCAACGTTCGATGATGGATCAACTACGGTGAGATCAAGATCGTTTACAAGGGCAGTTGAAGCATTTACAGAAGCTTCAGGGTCTGCCCAATAGAGCATGAATCTCGCGCTGCTTGAATTGTTAGGCACAGCTATTGTGAACTCTGCCGAGTCTCCATTGGAAATGGTTCCTTCGGTAAATGAGGTAGATTCAATTACCTCGTATGCCTTGCGCGCATTGATTCTTCCCCACCCATGCTTAAAATCAGGACCGACATTACCTAGATCATCACAAGTGTTTAGTGCAATTGCCTTAATTAATCCCGAAGCAGGCAAAGCACCTTGCTGATCTTCAAATGCTTCATAAAGTACGGCCATCGTACCTGATATAGCCGGACAAGACATGCTTGTGCCTGTTTTTACTCCATATTCATTGTTCTCAATGGTAGAGGTAACCTGAGTTCCTTTTGCGCTGATATCTGGCTTTATTCTTCCATCATGAGCCGGACCTCTACTACTTGATGTGGCTAGGCCATCGATGTCAGTAAGGTTGGCTACCGTCATAACGTTTTTCCCAACTTTATGTCCACCAGTAATGTTACCCCAAGTATTTCCTGCACCATAGCCGCAATTGGAGGTTCCACTATTGCCTGCAGAAAACACATGTAAAAGGCTTTCCATATCGTAAATCTGGGCATCCATCAAACGTGCTAATGCTGTATAACCCGCGTTACAACCGTTGCTGTATGAGGTTGACGTAATCACCACGTCCTTGCTGAAATAATGGATATCAATGCTGTCATAGGCTTGATACTCTGGAGCGGCCTTATATACATAAAGGTCTGAACCTTTAGCGAGGCCTTCATGATAAGGGTTTAGGTTGCCCGCACCATTGATGGTACCTCCAACATGGTCTCCATGATCTCCGAGACTTGCATTCCAGAATTGCTCAATTATTCGACCATGATGATCAAGGTGATTATCTATGGAGCCATCATCTTGAAGTGCAACGGCAATGCCCGAACCATCATAACCAATACCGTTGGTGTTTTCTGGTGAAATGTAATTAGCACGAGCGAGGGTGCGGCTGGTATAGTTTTCAGGTTGACCGGCATCATAGTTCCAATCAAAATACTGGATGAATGGCTTATTGGATATTGAAGCCAGCTCTTCAGCGTTAGCCTTGATTAGCGCATAACCCATTTTTTCTTCCAATTCAATGACCTCAGCTCCAGCAGCACGCAGTGAAGCCAAAGCCATGTTCGTATTTATTGACGCGAAAAAATGCGTATTAAAAAGATATTCATTGTCTTGTTTGGCTCTTTCGGGAGCAAAATCAACATCTAAAACCCCTTTAAAATCCGACTCGTATCCAGAAGAAGCCAATACTTCATATTGGTTTAATGCATTGAGGTCAGATCCATTGGCAATAGAAACCATGAATGATCGATTAGGCACATAGCCTAAGTTCTTTATCCCCATTTCAGACAAGGTGCTCCACTCTTCATTGGTGGGATATGTGCCCAGCCTCACCACTCCAAACCGCTGATCATTAAATGCTGGCCACTCAGCGACTTTTGCATTCGTCAACCCCTCGGCATTATTGGAAAGTGTAAACTCACCTGACTGAAGTTTAAGAGTGTAGCTTTCAGTCTGAGCGAAAGCGATTAAAAGGGTGGTTGAGAATAAAAGAGTGGTAATAATTCTAATCATGTGTTATGTTCTTTTTAGAAACGTGGCCCTGAAGGTATGTGGCCTGATGTTACATTTGAAACCAATCCTGAGCGAATCTGTTCATTGTATTGAATAGCTAGATTAAAACAAACATGAAATTTAGAGGCCTTCAATTTATCATCGCAACTGGCGCTGCAATTCTCCTTTGTTCCTATGTCATTCACACTTCAAGTATAAGTGTCAAGGCTGACTCAGCGCTTGGGCATGAGAAAGATAAGCTCTTGGTCAATATATTGATGAAGAGTCTCGACAATGGACATTATCAACCCAAAGACGTAAATGACGAGTTCAGTAAAGGGGCGTTTAATCTTTATCTCGAACGACTTGATTTTTCAAAGAGATTTTTGCTTGCTCAGGATGTCGAAGCGCTTCGTGCCTATGAGTTTATGATTGATGATCAGTTGAAAGCACAAGACTTTACGCTATTTAATAAAAGTTGGGAAGTACTTCAGGCTCGTATGAAGGAATCTCAAGCATATTACAAAGAGGCTCTTGCCGAACCCTTTGATTTTAGTTTGAATGAAGAGATTGAACTCGATGAAGAAAAGCGTGACTTTGCTGCTACCAGAGACGAACTCAAAGACCAATGGCGCAAGATTTTAAAGTATCAGGTGCTCACTCGTATCCATCAAATGGAGGAAGAGCAAGCCGAAGCGCGCGAGGAATCAGATACTGCTACGGTAGACTCTTTTGAGGTGTTGGAAGAGAAAGCCCGAAAAAAGGTTCTTAAGAGCCAAGATCGATTCTTCGACCGCATGATGAAATGGGATCAGAACGATCAAATGGAAGTATATGTGAATTCGATCACCAATGTATTTGGTCCTCATACAGGGTATTTCGCACCAAAGAAAAAAGAGAATTTCGACATTAGTATGAGCGGTCAATTAGAAGGAATTGGCGCTCAGCTTCAAGAAAAAGACGGGTATATTACCGTAACTCGAATTGTACCTGGAAGCGCTTCATATAGGCAAGGCGAGCTGGAGGAAAAAGACAAAATCCTAAAGGTGGCACAGGAGAAAGGCGATCCAGTTGATGTTACCGACATGCGATTGGATGATGCGGTGAAGTTGATTCGTGGTAAAAAAGGAACCATAGTAAGGTTAACCATCAAGAAAATTTCTGGCGTGATCAAGGAAATTGAAATTACACGCGATATCGTAGTCCTGACCGAAACCTACGCTAAGTCAGCTATCATTGAAAAGAAGGACGGTGCAAGAGTAGGCTACATCAACTTGCCAAAATTCTATGCAGACTTTTCGAAAAAGGGCGGCCGGGCTGCTGCCGAAGATGTTGGAAAGGAGATAGAAAAGCTTAAGGCCGAAAATATTGACGGCATCGTATTAGACTTAAGAGGTAATGGAGGAGGCTCGTTGAAAGATGCCGTTGATATGACTGGGCATTTCATTGACAATGGTCCTGTCGTGCAAGTAAAAAGTCGCTACTCAAAACCTCAAATAATGGGTGACCGTAAAGCAGGAACGCTCTATGATGGTCCTTTGGTGGTGATGCTTAATCATTTTAGCGCATCTGCCTCAGAAATTTTAGCGGCCGCCATACAAGACTATGATCGAGGCATTATTATGGGTACCACTGGAAGCTTCGGTAAAGGAACGGTTCAGCGATTTATGGATTTGGATCGGATGGTCACATCTGCAGATCAAGATTATAAGCCGTTGGGCTCACTCAAGGTGACCACCCAGAAGTTTTATCGTATCAACGGGGGCGCTACACAACTCAGGGGAGTAGCGTCTGATATCACCATGACGGATAAGTTTAATGAGATTGAGCTCGGAGAGCGCGAGCAAGACTTTGTGATGGAATGGGATGAAATAAAGCCAGCAGCCTATGTAAAATGGCAGCCTCCCTATAATGAGAAAAAAGTTGTTGAGGCGAGTGAGAAGCGAATGAAAGACAATGAAGTAATGCAACTCGTAGCTGAGAATGCGGTTCGTCTAAAAGATCAACGCGAAAAGACCAAGGTTTCATTGAACTACGAGGAGTTTACTAAAGAGCAAAACATGCTTGATGAGGAGAATGAGACCTATAAAAATCTTATGAAACCCATCGAAGGTCTTGAAGTGCTTAATTTACGAGCAGATCTAGAAACCATAGAAGCAGACACAGTAACGGCCGACCTCAATGAAAAATGGCTGAAAAAGTTGAAGAAGGATGTTTACCTAGACGAGGCCTTAAATGTTATTAAAGACATGAAGTCTTAGTTGGTCTGGACATCCGGGATATCGTAAAGAAAGTTATTGTAAGGGTAGCGTTTTACATGCAACTCCTTTACCTTTTCATAAAGCATATCCCTTAACTCATGTAGATTAATCTTCTCCTTAGCCGAGATAAAAATGCACTGATGGTCTTGCCTTGCCATCCAGGTTTTTTCCAAGTCTCCGAGCTTCATAGCAGGATCTATTTCACCATCCCATTTCCATTCTTCATTTGGGGGTTCTGGGTATTGATCAATCTTGTTAAAGACAAGTATCGTGGGTTTGTCAATAGCGCCAATTTCAGCTAGTGTAGCTTCAACTGTGCGTATGTGATCTTCAAACTGGAGGTGTGATATATCCACCACGTGAATTAATAAATCGCTCTCGCGAGTTTCATCCAATGTTGACTTGAATGACTCCACCAACTGGTGAGGAAGTTTTCGAATAAACCCAACGGTGTCTGCCATTAGAAAAGGTAAGTTTTTGACCACTACTTTTCTCACCGTTGTATCAAGCGTGGCAAAGAGCTTATTTTCGGCAAACACCTCACTTTTCGAAACCATGTTCATGATGGTGGATTTGCCCACGTTTGTGTACCCCACGAGCGCCACGCGAATCAGGCTGACCCGATTTTTACGCTGTACACGCATCTGCTTGTCAATCTTCTCAAGCTTCTTTTTGAGTAGAGCGATTTTATCGCGTACAATTCGCCTATCCGTTTCAATTTCCTTTTCACCAGCTCCACCTCTTGTTCCCGTTCCACCACGCTGCCGCTCGAGGTGGGTCCAGAGTCCTGTAAGTCGTGGAA
>JALRDM010000227.1 GCA_023262195.1 Salibacteraceae bacterium
AATTGAACGCGGTCAATTAGAAGAAGCAAGGCCATTGCTCAAAAAATACCTCTTACCCATGGTGGATAAGAATATCGACACTCTTGTACTGGGTTGTACACACTATCCGTATTTGATTGACCTTATAAACGATATTCTTCCAAAGAAAATCTCCATTGTAGAGCCAAGCAAGGCTATTGCAAAGCGAGTTCAATCGTTGATCGCAGGCGCTGATCTGAGTGACAACTCAGATATTGAAAACAAGTTTTACACCACAGCTAATGTTGATGTGATGACTCGTTTCTTGAAAAACGAAGGATTGGAGAACCCAGATGTGCAGTGCTTGAGGTTTACTGCTTAAACCAAGAACTATAAAGCGCATAGTTAGAAGCGATTCGCTCAATTTCTCCCTTTTTAAGTGATTCAGGCACGTCCTTAACAAACCTAGCAGGAACTCCAGCATAAAGCTGGCCTGCTTCAACAACTGTATTCTCCAATACCACCGCACCTGCTGCTATAATTGCACCTGAATTTACCACCGCATTGTCCATCACAATTGCCCCCATACCGATAAGCACATTCGACTCGATGGTGCATCCGTGTATGATGGCATTGTGGCCAATGGATACGCGATCACCAATTACTGTTTTCGTTTTTTCGTAAGTGCAATGAATAACCGCGCCATCTTGGACATTCACATAGTCACCAAGTGAAATAGAATTCACATCTGCGCGTACTACGGAGTTAAACCAAAAAGAACAATGGTTACCACAACTAAAGTCGCCTACAATTGTTGCGTTCTCAGCCACGAAACAATCATTGCCAATCTTAGGATGCGAGTCTTTAACAGGAAGTATTAGAGCCATCGATTGAATTTTCGACCAAAATAGTATTGATAACGCATAGATAATTTCAACTTTTGTTCCATGAGCGATAAGACTTTACCATTTATGATTTACGCGGAGGCTACTCCGAATCCTGCAACAATGAAATTCGTTGCAAACCATTTGCTTGTTGATGATGGCCTAGTTTACGATTTCAAGTCTGCTACTGATGCTTCCAAGTCGCCTTTGGCGAAACAGCTTTTCACCTTTCCATTCATCAATGGTGTTTTTTTAACGCAAAACTTCGTTAGCCTTTCAAAATCAGAAGATGTAGAATGGAATGAGATCATGTTGGAAGTGCGCGAGTATTTGAGCAACTATCTGAATGCTGGTCAACCAGTTCTATCTGAAAATGCGATACCAAAAACAGCAGAGCAATCTGATGAGTTGGTGGACAGAGGACAATCTGACCATAACAAGGCCGAAACGCCAATCGAAGAAAAAATCATCGAGATTCTTGACGACTACGTACGCCCGGCCGTTGAGGGTGATGGAGGAGCAATTCACTACAGTTCTTACTCAGATGGCAAGCTCACGGTTGTCTTAAAGGGTGCTTGCAGCGGATGCCCCTCATCAACCGTAACGTTAAAGCAAGGTATCCAAGCTTTGTTTGAAAGAATGCTTCCTGAAGTGAAAGAAGTCATTGCCGAAGAACAATAGAAATCCACCGAAGTCTAATAGTTGATGCATTACTTCATCTAATTATTCAGACATTGTAACGTATGCGCGGAGGTCTTCTCTTTTTATTGGTCATGTGCCTTACCTTGAATGGCTTTTCGGGGCACCTCGTTGGCGGAGAAATATCGTATACACAAATTGGTACAGACTCTTACTTGATTGAGCTGCGTATGTATAGAGATTGCTACGCCTCCTTTCCCTCTGTGCAAAGATTTGACGAATGGGTCAACATATCCGTTTATGATGCCGCGGATAATAGTTTGATTGATTGGTTTAGGATACGAGCAAGCGATGACAGCACACGTTTTATTTGGACTCATCCAAGCTGTCAAGCCTGGGTTATATTGAGCTTTCACTCAATGACACGGGTAACTACACAATTACACAAATTGCAGAACACGCAAACGGCTGCTTAGACACCATTTCGGATACCCTCCGAGTAATACCAGAATTTCTTGTCTACATTCCAAATGCGTTTTCACCAAATGGTGATGGTCTAAATGACATTTGGTACCCAAGTGTTTTTGTTTGGAAGACATATAATCTGCGCATTTTTGATCGCTGGGGTGAAGAAATCTTCCAAAGCAACGATCCCAATGAAGGATGGAATGGTGAAGCACACAGAGGCGGTGTATTAAGCCCAATTGGCTCTTACTCCTATCTCACCAATATTAAGGACCAGATTCAAGACAATGGCAATACTCGGGTCAAGTATCTATTGTGCAATAAACGGCTTAAAGTCCAAGTAAAACCTGCTCAGGCTCTTTTCCACCGAATAGCATCCATGCAGGATTTTCGATCATCTCCTTGACTTTATACAAGAAGCTC
>JALRDM010000022.1 GCA_023262195.1 Salibacteraceae bacterium
GAAGAAAACTGACCCTCCAATTCAGCCTTTATCTTCTTGGCAAATAGTGCTTTGAGCCGTGCGTCATCAGCATCGATGACAACCACACCCAATTCGCCAAACACCCATTGCACCAAATCTCGCGTGGACGCCCCAAGCGTAGTACCTTCATTATAGATGGTCTTGAGTTTTTCAAGCGTGTTTTGATATCGATGATCTTCTTTGAACCGCTTGGTTAATTCATCCAAAACCGAACTGATGCCCTCCAGTTTCATTCGGCCTACAGCCCCCTTTTGATCCGTGTTCCAAGAAACCTTTGTTTGATCAATAAACACATGGTTTACTTCCTCAAAATCGTGATCTTCCGTTGCCATCCAGTATACAGGTACGGCATCAATGTTTTGTTCCTTGAGTTGCTCCGCCAATTTGATCACGGACAATATTTTGTAGAAAAAGAAAAGTGGCCCTCCAAATAAGCACACTTGATGCCCGGTGGTTACGGTGAACACTTTCTTTGATCGCAACCGTGCGATATTCTCCAGAATGGAGTCATGGCAGAAGTTTGATGCTTTGGCTTGTTCCTTAAGCACTTGACACAACACCGCTCTTGATTCTTCCGTAAATTGGCGATTCTGTGCTGCCTCTGCCAGACCTTTCATCGTAGGGCTGTAAGTGTAGAAAGGCCTCATTTGGTCCTTTTCGGCAAGGTAATCCTTCACAATAGGCGGAAGACCTGGAGGAAATGAATCGAGCAATGTAAAACTCATTATTGGCACAAATAAACCAATCTCAAGGGAGTTGTGTTTTAAAAACTTCCCAAACTCATTGGTGTTGTGACCTACTTTGCCTCTTCAGAAGATACAACCTTGGCCACTAAATCGTAAGGCGAACAATCCACAATTTTCACCTCTGCAAAATCTCCAATACGTAGATAGGTGTTTTCAGCAGGTATTGACACTTCATTATCCACCTCGGGTGAATCATATTGAGTACGTCCAATGAAGTAACCCGACTCTTTACGATCGATCAATACGCGAAGCGTTTTTCCGACCTTTTGCTCATTATTAGCCAAGCTAATGTCTTCCTGAACAGCCATAATTTCTTCCACCCTACGCTGTTTTTCTTCTGCAGGCACATCATCTTCGAGTGCAAACGCATGCGTGTTTTCTTCATGGCTATAAGCAAATACGCCTAGTCGATCAAACTTCATTTCTCGCACCCAATTCACCATTTCATTGTGATGATCTAGCGTTTCACCGGGATATCCCGAGATGAGCGTTGTTCGAATCGCCATATCAGGATTCACCTCACGCATTTTATTCAACAATCGATCTGTTTTTGCACGCGTGGTTCGTCTCCGCATGCTTTTAAGCATTGCATCATTGATGTGCTGAAGCGGAATATCAATGTAGTTGCAAATCTTCGGGTTGGACGCCATTTCCTCTAAAATATCCTCCGGAAAACCTGTAGGAAAAGCATAGTGCAATCGAATCCATTCGATACCATCCACCTCAGAAAGCGCGCTCATGAGCTTGGCTAGGCTTCGTTCACCATAAATATCCAGGCCGTAATAAGTTGAGTCTTGAGCAATGAGAATAAGCTCTTTGGTGCCTTGGG
>JALRDM010000122.1 GCA_023262195.1 Salibacteraceae bacterium
TGTGTCGATAACATATCTACGTTGAATAACTACCTGAATAAGGTAGAGAGAAAGGAAGATTGGGAATTGATGAGCATCTGCGTTGATTCTATTTCAGCGCAAAACTTGGAGTCACTTTCTAAAAAGCGCATCTACACTGGCGACAATTGGCAGTTTTATCGTCTGCAAAATCTAGCCGATCAGTCGATTTTGGATGAAGTCTTCGAAATGAACCAGTCACGAAGCAATCCTGGGGAGTATATCGCGCTTTTGGATCAAAGCAATCGCGTAAGAGAATACTTTAATTTGAGAACACAGCAGGACAACAAGAAACTTCAGGATGCTATAAAATTGATTATTCAAGAACCACATATTTCATGGAAGCAGAAAACCAAATAGAGGCGAAGAATTACAATGCTCTTATCTACATTGTTGGAGTAGTGTTGGCATTGGCAGTTGGGGTCATATATGTAACTCCAAAAATGGATATGTCAGGTACTTGGATGGATGTTTTACCAACGGTCAACGCATTCATTAATGGTCTTGTAAGTCTTTTGCTGGTAGCAGGATTGGTATTGATAAAAAATGGCCAAAGGCGCGCACATGAACGAGTGATGACTGCCAGCATTGTTTTAAGCGCCCTTTTCCTTGTGAGTTATGTCGCATACCATATTACTCATGAGAGCACTAGCTTCGGTGGAGAGGGTTGGATTCGTACGGTTTACTTTGTTATACTTCTTACCCATATTGTTTTGGCTGCCGTGATAACTCCGCTTGTGCTGATCACCTTCGTTCGAGCTCTAAGCCAAAGATTTGACAAGCATCGAAAAATTGCTCGAATCACGTGGCCATTGTGGTTTTATGTTTCAGTTTCTGGAGTAATCGTGTATCTAATGATCTCTCCATATTATTGATGAACCTTAACTTTGATTAAAATGAAAAAGGTACTTCTTATCATACTCGTTCTATCAATCATCACCATTGATGCATCAGCTCAATGTGCCATGTGTGGCGCAGTTACTGAAGCCGCACAAAAAAATGGAAGTGATGTTGCCGAGGGCTTAAATGCGGGTATATTATATCTGATGGGGATACCTTATTTGCTACTTCTGGGCATTGGTGTTTTGATGTTCAGAAAACTCAACCAAAATAGGTCTGAGTCCTAGATAAATGTAGTATACATTTATCCCCTTAAAAGAAGAAATCACTTATCAAGAAAGGTGGAGGGAATGGCTTGCTCCGAATTTGCTATAGTACGTTCATCACCCTAAAACCCCGTTCGTATCAAATTGTTATTTACCTCAAACCATCAAATTACATTTGATCTTATGAAGTACTTCGCATTGGGCTTCACGCTCTTGTTTTTTTCGTTGATTGGCTCTGCGCAAAGCACATATACGCTTGAGCAGTGCATTGATATTGCGTGGAAAAATAACCTGCAAATCAAACAAGCCAAATTGGGAATTGAATCCAGCGAGAATGAACTTTCTAATGCAAAACAAGATCGGCTACCTAACCTCAACGGCTTTGCATCACACAATTATAACTGGGGTCAACGAATCGATCCTTTTACCAATCAGTTTGCCAATACTCGAGTTCAGAGTAATTCATTCGGTTTGAATTCTAGCATTGTTTTGTTCAATGGCTTTCAAAACGAGCAGAATATCAAGGCACAAGAGGCCAATCTACAAAGCGTGATCTATGGTGTAGAAGCCCAAAAGAATGATGTGGCACTGGCAGTTTCATCGGCTTTTCTTTCCGTATTGCTCAGCGATGAACTCATCACCGTGGCAAAGGCACAAGAAGACATCTCTCAAGAACAGCTATCAAGGATTCGCACCCTAGTGGAAGTAGGGAATACCAACATCGGTGTACAGTATGACCTTGAAGCACAGTTGGCAGCAGATCAAGCCACAACCACTCAAAGGAAAAACGAATACCAGTTGGCAAAGCTCAGGTTGAAGCAATTGTTGATGATTCCATCGGATCAACCATTTGAGATTAACAAAGGAAATGATGATCGATTGAATGACTCGGAAGCAGTTTTAGTATCTGTGCCGCGTGTGTATGTTCAAGCAGAGCAAAATATGCCCGAAATAAAGCAGGCTGAATTGAATATTTCGCAATGGGAAA
>JALRDM010000140.1 GCA_023262195.1 Salibacteraceae bacterium
AAAATGTATATTAAAGAGGTGTTTTCCGGATTGAATCCAGCCAATAAGCCAGACGTTAAGTTGTTTGAGAACAAGTATCAATACAACCAGATGTTGGTGGATAAAAACATCACTCTACATAGCTATTGCGAGCATCACTTCGTTCCAATTTTAGGTAAGGCACATGTGGCATATATTTCAAATGGACATGTGATTGGGTTAAGTAAAATCAACCGTATCGTTCGCCACTATGCAAAGCGGCCACAAGTGCAAGAGCGCTTGACCGAGCAGATAGCTCAAGAGCTGAAGCATATCCTCAAAACTGAGGATGTGGCAGTATACATAGACGCAACTCACCTTTGTGTAAGCACCCGAGGCATAGAAGATACGAGCAGCAGCACGGTAACCGCAAGCTATCATGGAAAATTCCAAAACGAAGAAACCCGCAAGGAATTTTTGTCATATGCCAGTTCAAAAACTGAATCGTAATGAAATATCTTGTTGTAGGAGGAAGCAAAGGAATTGGTAAGGCTTGCACCGAAATACTGCTCGAAGGAGGTCACGAAGTAATCGTAGCATCCCGTTCAAATTCGGAAATCAGTCATTTACCCATCGAACATATAGAATTGGATGTTACACAAGATGTGAGCGAACTCGAGGACTTTGAGGAATTGAATGGCCTTATTTTTTGTCCAGGATCCATCAATCTGAAGCCATTTCATCGAATGGATATCGAGCTCTTCAAGCAAGACATGGAGCTCAATGTATATGGTGCCATAAAAACAATTCAGGCCACACTGCCAGCACTAAAGAAGGGTAATGGCTCAGTGGTATTGTTTAGCACCGTGGCTGTAAGTCAAGGTATGCCATTTCATGCGAGCGTAGCCTCAGCGAAAGGTGCACTTGAAGGGTTGACACGATCTCTGGCTGCGGAATACGCTCCCGATATCAGAGTAAATGCCATAGCACCAAGTCTCACAGATACGCCATTAGCCGAGTCGTTAGTCTCGAATGATAAAAAACGAGAAGTCAGTGAAGCTAGACACCCGCTTAAAAAGATTGGCAGGCCAGAAGATATCGCTTCTCTTGCTGTGCATCTGGTATCAGAAAATGGCGTTTGGATATCGGGTCAAGTAATCGGTGTGGATGGAGGAATGAGCAGACTTAGATAGACAATGACACAATTTACACCTGAGAATTGGGAAAACGCAGAAGGACGTTATTGGACCACACTTTTCAATACGATCAGCGGTCCAAGGAGCGCGGTACTCATTGGTACACAAAACGTTGAAGGAATTGGCAATATTGGTCTATTCAATTCAATGGTGCACATTGGGGCAAAACCTCCATTGCTCGGTTTTATACTAAGGCCAACAACTGTGCGCAGAGATACGTACGAAAACATTTTAGAGAATAAGCACTACACGGTCAATCTGATTTCAGAACCCATTCTTGACCAAGCTCACCAAACTTCTGCAAAGTATGATGCCGAGCAGGATGAATTCAACACCGTAGGTTTGGAAAAAGAATTCATTGCAGACTTTGAAGCGCCTTTTGTAAAGGCATCGCCTATAAAACTAGGATTGACTTTAGTGGAAGAGCACCTAATCAAAAAGAACGGCACAAGGTTGATTGTTGGTGAGATAAAGCTGGTGGATATTTCTCCAGATCTCATTCAAGAAGATGGAAGCGTAAACACCACCAAAGCGCAAACCATTTTAGCCTCTGGACTCAGCGCATACCACACACATCAATTTCTTACAAAAAAGGAATACGCGAAACCATAAGTATGGCAAGCAAAGAAATCGCGCTATTTTGGTTTAGAAGAGATTTTAGACTCCAAGACAACGCAGGTTTGTATCACGCGCTAAAGAGCGGTGAAAATATTCAGCCCATTTTTATTTTCGATCAAAATATCTTATCCAAACTG
>JALRDM010000186.1 GCA_023262195.1 Salibacteraceae bacterium
CAAAGCAAATGGCAAAGAGTGAAGGCGAGGAAGAGGGTAAGAGCTGGGAGTTGAAAGACGAAATTGCGATAATCTATGCCGTTGGCGGAATCAACAGTGGCAAAGGAGATGCGGAATCAATTGGCTCTGAGACCTTGGCACTGGCCATTAGAGATGCGCGAACAGATGAAGATGTGAAAGCCATTGTGATGAGGGTAGCTTCTCCAGGAGGTTCAGCCTTGGCAAGTGATGTGATTTGGCGCGAAGCAAAACTTGCTGGTGAAGTGAAGCCATTTATCGTATCCTTTGGCTCTGTAGCTGCGAGTGGTGGTTACTACATCAGTGCCTCAGCAGATAGAATATTCGCCAACTCCAATACAATCACGGGATCAATTGGTGTGTTTGGTATGATTCCAGATGCGCGTGAGTTATTGACCGACAACATGGGAATAACCTTTGATGGAGTGAAGACGCATGACCATGCCGATTTTGGTTCAATGCAGCGCGGGTTTGACGAGGCTGAGATGGCTTGGCTAAACAATATGATCACCAACACCTACGAAGATTTTCTAGCGGTAGTAGCTGAGGGTAGAGGTATGACCCGAGATGAGGTTGATTCCATCGCACGCGGTCGAGTGTGGATTGGCAGTGACGCTGTGGAAATCGGTTTGGTGGATGAAATCGGTAGCCTAGAAGATGCCATTGAATATGCTGCGATCGAAGCGGAACTCGAAGACTATGATTTGATTGAGCTGCCAAAACAAAAGGATCCTTGGGAGGCGTTTTTTGAAGACTTTGCTGGCAACACCAAGGCCACAGTTGGTCAATGGGTTTTTGGAGAAGAATATCAATGGTTGAAAAGAATTGAGGATATCAAGGATATGGAAGGCGTGCAAGCCAGAATGCCTTATGAAATTGAGGTAAAATAAAACATCAATCACCACCATTTAAAACCCCGCTTTTTGCGGGGTTTTTTGTTTCAGGGATGTTTTGGTAATTGAATGCTTGGTGAGTGGCGCCTCTCGTTTATCGCCTTGTAGGTTTTGGATTGATTCAACGCGTTTGAAAAGGCTCAACGGTGCCATGGCGTTCAATTATATTCGCCCAGTACCAGAATTACACTAAGCGCAAAGCATGGAAAATAAAGAGATTGCCTCCTTTTTTAAATTGTGTGGTCAACTCATGGAGTTGCATGAAGAGAACAAGTTTAAGGTGCGTAGTTACACGAATGCTGCCTTTCAAATCAGCAAGTTTCCTGATCCACTCGAAGAAATGGACCCTGATTATTACGGGAGTATTCCTGGAGTGGGTAAGTCTCTCATTCCACAAATTGAAGACCTGCTTGATACCGGTCGATTGCCTTACCTGGAAGAATGGATTGAGAAAACCCCAAAGGGTGTAATTGAAATGCTTGGGATTAAAGGCATCGGCCCTAGTAAGGTGCGGGTGATTTGGAAAGATATGGGCATTGAGTCGCCCGGGGAGCTGCTTTATGCCTGCAATGAAAACCGCTTGATTGATTACAAGGGGTTTGGCGAGAAAACTCAAGCACAGGTCAAAGCCTCCATTGAGTTTATGATGGAGAACCAGCACCGCGTGTTGTATGCATCGGTAGAAAAACTCACAAACAGCATCATTGATGCATATCAAAACGCGAACCCAAGCGAACGAATCGCTCCAATTGGAGCGCTAGCTCGAAAGGCCTTGATCCTTGATAAATTAGAATTTGCCGTAACCAGCGATCAAAATTTGCCAGACATAAGTGAAGTAAAAAGTGAGGTGGAATTTCAACGGGTAGATAAAGATCGATTTGAATTGGAATGCTTTCAACGATCAGCCACAGAAGAACACATATCCTCCTTGCAGCTGAATGGTGAAACTTCGGTTAGTCAAATCTATGAGAAGGTAGGGGTGAATTTCATTCCTATGGAAATGCGCGAAGGACACGAAGAATTTGAGTGGGCAAAAAAATACAGCAAAGAAGAACTCATACAAACTGCTGACCTCAAAGGCTGCTTACACAACCATAGCACCTACAGCGATGGAATCCATACGTTGGAAGCTATGGCTCGGCACCTGAAAGATAGCGGCTTGGAGTATTTTGGGATTTGTGACCACAGTCAAACAGCTGTTTACGCGGGTGGATTAACTACCGGAGACGTGATGTTGCAACACGAAGAAATTGAACAGATTAATGCAGAACTGGCTCCATTCAAAGTGTTTAAAGGAATTGAAAGTGATATCCTTACCAACGGAGACCTCGACTATGAGGAAGATGTGCTCAAAAGTTTCGATTTTGTAGTAGCCTCGGTGCATAGTGCCATGAAAATGGACGAATCCACGGCTACCGATCGATTGATTAAAGCAGTTGAGAACCCTTATACCAAGATATTGGGGCATCCAACAGGGCGCTTGTTATTGAGCAGGCCAGGATATCCCATCGATCATAAAAAAGTAATTGATGCCTGTGTGGCCAATGGCGTGTCGGTAGAACTGAATGCAAACCCAATGCGCCTTGACATTGATTGGCGATGGATTCCATATTGCATGGACAAGGGAGTGATGGTCAGCATCAATCCAGATGCGCATAGAATTGAAGGCTTCGATCATATGCGCTTCGGAGTGATGGCAGCTCGAAAAGGTGGACTCATCAAAGCGCTTTGCCTTAATGCACTGAGTTTGGATGAAATCACTAACCATTGGGGTTTATAGCCTAAGTCCTAAAACTGAATCATTGGGTGCTTTGGGAAATAATATATGAGGATCGATTTATGTTTTCAGTTCAATCCCTAAATAGAGTAATGGAAGTAGTTTGGACTTTATTGTCGACTTTATTGTCGAATTGAACTACGATAAAGTAGGTGCCATCAGAGGCAAATTCACCCGCTACACTTCCATCCCACGCGCAGCAGCCAATGCATGTTTGTTGGCTCATTTTCATGCCCCCATCGGTTATAAACCAACAACTCAAATTTTTGATTCGATTTTATTTAAGCAAGTAACAGTAATCCAGTTACGGGAATATTTACCTATTTCGTACTCGTGGCTATCATAAACTCTATATTCAGCTGGTTCATAAAGAAACGGTTCCATCAAATGGACCTGTTTATGAAGTATCCGCACGATGTGCAGCATGAGTGGTTTGAGCGGTTAATCACCACCGCTAAAGACACCGAGTGGGGCAGACGCTTTGGATTTTCAGAAATCAAAACCATCGATCAATTTAAGGCGCGTGTTCCAGTGCAAGATTATGAAGGGTTCAAACACGACATTGATCGTACCATTCGCGGTGAGCAAAACATCCTGTGGCCAACAGACATTACCATGTTTGCCAAATCGAGCGGTACAACCAGTGATAAAAGCAAGTTTATACCCGTAAGTCAAGAGTCGCTGGAAGAGTGCCACTATAAGGGCGGAAAAGATCTGATGTGCATGTATTACCATGAGTATGAAAATTCTCGTTTGCTCGAAGGTCGAGGTCTTGTGATGGGTGGAAGCTCAGATTTTATGCCTTTGAATGAGAAAGCTTATACAGGAGATTTGAGCGCAATCATCATTAAAAATTTACCATTCTGGGCAAGTCTACACAGAACACCCGATGAGTCGGTGGCCTTAAACCCTATTTGGGAGCAAAAAATCGAGCAGATTGCAGACATCACCATCGAGCAAAATGTGACCAACATGAGCGGGGTGCCCAGTTGGATGCTCATCCTCCTCAGAAGGGTTTTGGAAAAAACGGGGAAGGAAAAAATCATCGATGTATGGCCCAACCTTGAGTGGTATGTGCACGGTGGGGTTTCATTTGATCCGTATCGGAAAACCTTCATTGATATCATTGGCGGAGGTGACCAAATGCACTACAGCGAAACCTACAATGCTTCGGAAGGCTTTTTTGGTTTACAAGACAGAAGCGATGCTGATGGACTGTTGCTTATGCTCGACTATGGAATCTTCTATGAATTTATGCCGCTCGATCAACTTGGGAATTCTAACCCAAAAACCCTTCAATTAGACCAGGTTGAGATTGGGGTAAACTATGCATTGGTCATCTCTACCACTGGCGGTTTATGGAGGTATTTAATCGGAGACACCATTCAATTCACTTCTACTGATCCATATCGGGTAAAGGTGAGCGGCAGAACCAAGCACTTTATCAATGCTTTTGGTGAGGAAGTAATTGTAGATAATGCCGATAAGGCGCTCGCGCATGCCTGTGAATTGACAGGTGCAGAAGTGAAAGAATACACCGCGGCACCAATTCATATGAATGAAAACGAAGCTGGAGGCCATGAGTGGGCCATCGAGTTTAACTCGCCTCCAAATGATTTGGAGTATTTCACAGAAATGCTTGATAACGGTCTTAAATCGGTAAACAGCGATTATGAGGCAAAAAGGTATCACGACAAAATCTTGAAACCGCCCACGGTGCATGCAATGGAAAGCGGCACATTTTACAAATGGATGGAGCAACGAGGTAAACTCGGTGGGCAAAACAAAGTGCCTCGATTGTCAAACAGTCGCGAATACCTTGAAGCAGTACTTACAATCAATATGTAACTTCATATGGCCATGAAGCTTGCATTGCTTTCATTTTTCGTTTCGATAACCGTAACGCTTGTTGGTCAAACAACGGAGTGGAAGCTGGCGTATTCGTTGCCCATGAAAATGAATCAAGCCAAGCTCGACCAACTCAATAATATTTATACCATCCACAAGGGCGAAGTGCTCAAACTCGATTCGTATGGGAAAGAATTGAATCGATACAGCAACAAACTTATTGGTGATGATGTGCACATCGATATTACCAACCCCATGAAAGTGCTGCTTTATTCGCCCGATCAAATGCAGCTATTTACCCTCGATTCGAGATTGGGAGAAATGAACGAGACGATCAATTTTTTTCGAGATGGATATGAGCAAATCAGCTTGGTGGCGACCTCGCATTCGAATGGGATATGGTTATACGACCCCATAAATTTTGTTCTAATCAGATTAGATGATAAGTTGAATGAAGACAGAAGATCGCTGAATATTGCTCAGCTGCTTCGCCTGCAACTCTACCCGACAGATGTGATTGAGGTCAACGACAAAGTTTATCTGACTGATCCTGCACATGGGGTTTTTGTGTTCGACATATTTGGGAATTATGTAAAAAAGGTACCCATCAAAGGGATTGAGCACTTGGTGATCAATGATGGTCGCATGTTTTTTATTGAAGACCAAACGCTTAAAACATTCCGCTTTGTTGATAGCTCCATTCAAGAGGTTCCGGTGGATTTAGGTTTGGTTGATTTTGTTTGGGTAAACCGCAATAGAATCGTATCTCTGAACCCCAAAGGGATAAATATTTATCAAGCAATTCGTTGATTGCTTTCGTTTTTCGGTGCGTTTATCTTAATTCGTACGCTCAACTACACAAGGTCTGAAATATGGAGAAGAAGGGAGAAAATTTACACATTGCCGTTTCTGGTAACATAGGGTCTGGAAAGACCACACTTACTGGTTTGCTGTCTAAGCATTATAAGTGGGATGCGCATTTTGAAGATGCCGATGACAATCCATACATCAATGACTTTTATGCAGAAATGCAGCGTTGGTCATTCAACATGCAGATCTACTTTTTAAATAATCGCTTTAATCAAGTATTAGAAATTAGAGAAGGAAAAAAAGGGGTGATTCAAGATCGAACGATTTATGAAGATGCTTACATCTTCGCGCCCAACCTTCATAGCATGGGGTTAATGACCACAAGAGACTTTGAAACCTATTTTTCCTTATTCAATCTGTTAGATCGATTTGTGCAACCGCCAGATTTATTGGTGTATTTAAGAGCGAGCGTGCCCCGATTGGTAAGCCAAATTCAAAATAGGGGTCGAGAATACGAAGAAGCGATACGGTTGGATTACCTCAAAAGGCTCAATGAGCGTTATGAAGCTTGGATCTCGACTTACGATAAAGGCAAGCTACTCATCATTGATGTGGACAACAACAACTTCCGTGACGATCAGGAAGATCTGGGCGAGATCATTCGAAAGATTGATGCGGAGTTGCACGGATTGTTTTAAGCAGGACTTCTGGATTTAATATCACAAAAAAAGCCCGATTCAATTGAATCGGGCTTTTTGTTTTCTATTGTTATCGAACACTTAATCCGATAGAACAATCACCTTGTTCTGCAGCACCTCGACCACACCACCATTGATGGTAAACTCCTTGGTATTGCCGCCTTCATCAGTAAGCTCAACATTGCCTTCAACAAGGGTGGAAATAATGGGTGCGTGATTGTTGAGTATTCCAAAAGAACCGTCTTTTCCTGGCAAGCGCAACGATGTGGCTTCACCTTCAAAGATCAGAGTGTCTGGAGATAGAATTTCAACTTTCATTTTATAGCTTTTAAGGTTGTCCCTTATTTGTTCTCAGCAAGCATTTTCTTACCTGCTTCAATGGCCTCTTCAATCGTTCCTTTCAGGTTGAATGCAGCTTCAGGATATTCATCCACTTCACCATCCATAATCATGTTGAATCCTTTGATAGTATCTTTAATATCTACTAATACTCCTGGAATTCCAGTAAACTGCTCTGCTACGTGGAATGGCTGAGATAAGAAACGCTGAACACGTCTTGCTCGGTGTACCACCAATTTATCTTCTTCAGAAAGTTCGTCCATACCGAGAATTGCAATGATATCTTGAAGCTCCTTGTAACGCTGCAGAATTTCTTTCACACGCTGGGCAGTGTTG
>JALRDM010000354.1 GCA_023262195.1 Salibacteraceae bacterium
CTATATCTGAACTTTGCCGATGCCGCACTTGGCACTTCAATAGAGGTACCCACACTCACAGGCAAAGCCAAGATCAAGATCGCTGCAGGCACGCATAGCGGTAAAACACTCCGATTAAAATCAAAAGGCTTACCTTCTGTCAATAGTTATGGAACTGGAGATTTACTGGTACACATTAACCTGTGGACACCACAAAATCTTTCAAGTGAAGAAAAGAAACTTCTCGAAAAACTACGAGATTCTGAAAACTTCATTCCAAATCTAAAAGGCAATGAAAAGGGCTTCGTAAATCGAATGAAGGAATTCTTCAATTCCAACGAATAATTGAATAATTACCTTTTCCGACCAAATGACATTAGCCACATGAGCGACATACACGTTAACAATGTAGGCAAGGCGTTCGGAGATTTTGTTGCATTAGACAACGTGTCAATATCCGTACCGAGTCAATCTATATTTGGATTACTGGGCCCAAATGGTGCAGGTAAAACAACCCTCATTCGAATTATCACTGGTATTACAGGTCCTGACTCTGGCACTGTTCTTTTTGGAAAGAACCATACTACTCTGGGCTATCTTCCCGAGGAACGCGGGCTATATAAGAAGATGAAAGTGTGGGAGCAGGCGATTTACCTTACGCAGCTTAAAGGTTTCACCTCAAATGAAGCAAAAGATCTTCTCAAACCATGGTTCGAGAAGCTTAAAATGTCCGAATGGCTAAATAAAGAGATTGAGGCTTTATCAAAGGGGATGCAACAACGACTTCAATTTGCGATTACCGTAGCCCCCAATCCGGATGTTTTAATTCTTGATGAACCTTTCAGCGGATTCGACCCTGTAAATGCCGAGGAGATCAAACGAGAAATATTAGCCTTAAATGAGAATGGGACCACCGTAATCCTCTCCACTCACAATATGAATAGCGTAGAAGAATTATGCAGTCATGTTGCCCTATTAAATCGCGGTGAGGTGGTCGTCAATGATTCCTTACAAAATGTGAAGAATGAACATAAGGAGTCTCATTTTAGCATAACCTTCTCTGGAAGCCAAGTGGCATTTGCAAACTTACTTGGTCCGAATTATGAGGTTTTAAAAATGAGTGAAAACGGCAATCAGGTCTTAGCCTTAATCAAAGCATACGAAGGTGCCCAACCTATGAAGCTATTGTCAGTATTATCCAATTCATTCAATATTCTCAAGTTCGAGGAACAATTGCCTACCATGAATGATTTGTTTATCTCGATGGTAACCAACCCAAGTTCAAGTGATGAATAAAACCTGGTTAATCATAAAAAGGGAGTATTGGACGCGAGTACGAAAGCGATCTTTTATATTGATGAGCTTGCTGGGCCCGCTGATAATGGCTGGGGTAGGGATTATGGCTGTTTACCTGAGCATTGAGGAACATGAAGATCAAAAAATACTGGTTGTAGATGAAAATCACCCTGTTTTCACCTCATTAAAAAGCACCAGCCTCATCGAATTTGACGTTCAGAATATCGAGTTAGACCAAGGTCTTGATTTATTAAACAGCTCTGATTATACAGCCCTTTTACATATCTATAAAGATTATTACAAAATACACGCAGGAGCGTTGTATTTTAAGAAACAACCCTCATTTAGGGTGCAAAGTCAAATAGAGCGGGCTGTTCAGCTTCAAGGTGAGCTGTTAAAACTAAGTGAGTTCGATATTTCAGAATCGGACTACCGCAGAATAAAGACGCCATTCATAATGCAGGCTTTTAAATATGATGCCGCCTCAGAGAGCTCTGAAGAAACCAGCAACTTGCCAGCCGTGGTTGGAATTGTGTTTTCTATTCTCGTATACATGTTCATTTTTATGTATTCGGTTCAAGTGATGCGTGGTGTAATTGAAGAAAAAACCAATCGAATCGTGGAGGTAATTATATCGAGCGTTACTCCAATACAATTAATGTTGGGTAAAATTATAGGTATTGCTGGCGTTGGACTTACACAGTTCTTAATTTGGGTCACCCTCTCCCTAAGCCTATTCGGCATTGGTCAATCCATTGTATTTGCTCAATATGATGCATCATCGCTTGCTTCAAATACCAATATGACTGCCGAGATAGCGCAAGAAATGGACAAGGAGCTTGCTGAAAAAACCATTCGAATGGGCAATGACAACAACATTCTCAATCAAATTGCTCGTGTGAATTTCCCTTTAATGATTGGACTTTTCATCTTTTATTTCATCGGAGGATACCTTTTGTATAGCGCAATGATGGCGGCTGTCGGTTCTGCCGTAGATAACGACACTGATACCCAACAATTTATATTACCCATCACCTTTCCCTTACTCCTATCCTACATAGCTAGTTTCGTGATTTTCAACAATCCCAATAGTTCGATAGCAGTGTGGCTGTCCATTATTCCATTCACCTCACCAGTTACAATGCTTGTTAGAGTGGCTTTTGGAATAGAATCATCAGACTTATGGCAGGTCTGGCTTTCAATGGGGCTTTTGATCGCCACCTTCATTACGATGGTATGGATTTCATCAAAAATTTACCGGACGGGAATACTCATGTACGGAAAGAAGGCCTCTTTCCGTGAATTTATTAAATGGATAAACTATTAAGCATGGCCAGAATACTCATTATTGATGATGAACGACCCATTCGCTCTACTTTAAGAGACATCTTGGAATACGAAAAGATTAAAGTTGAAGAGGCCGCGGATGGCAAAACTGCCATCGTTATGTTTAAGGAGTCAACATTTGATGCGGTTTTGTGCGATATTAAAATGCCTGGCATGGATGGTATTGAGGTACTGGAATCACTTCAAAACATTAACCCAGACGTACCAGTAATAATGATTAGTGGTCATGGCAACATAGAAACCGCGGTAGACTCCATCAAGAAGGGAGCATTCGACTACATTTCCAAACCACCTGATTTAAACCGATTGCTGGTCACGGTTCGCAATGCACTCGATAAAAAAGACTTAGTCAAAGAAACTCGAAAATTAAAGAGTAAAATCAAGGATAAAGCTGCGTCACCAATCATTGGCGAATCGAAAGCAATCAAGGAAGTAAAAACCATGATTGACAAAGTGGCGCCTACAGATGCTAGAGTGTTAATCATTGGGCCAAATGGTACGGGCAAAGAATTAGTGGCTCAGCAAATACATGCAAAAAGTGGCAAAGCCAAAGCGCCTTTCATAGAAGTTAACTGTGCTGCCATTCCTTCAGAGCTTATTGAGAGTGAGCTTTTTGGTCATGAAAAAGGGGCATTTACCTCTGCGATAAAGCAACGCGTTGGTAAGTTTGAATTGGCCAGTGGAGGCACGCTATTCTTAGATGAAATTGGCGATATGAGCTTGAGCGCTCAAGCAAAGGTGCTCAGAGCGCTTCAAGAAAACAAGATTACTAGGGTTGGTGGCGAAAAAGAAATTGGCGTTTCTCCGAGAATCGTTGCAGCAACGAACAAAGACTTAAAGGTTGAAATTGCTGAAGGACGATTTAGAGAAGACCTCTATCATAGGTTGTCGGTAATTATTATTCAGGTTCCTTCATTAAATGATCGAATAGAAGATCTTGAGAGCCTAGTGCCATATTTTTTAAATCAAATCGCGGAAGATGCCGGCAGCGCCCCAACTCAAATCTCTTCCAACGCCTTCAGTGAGTTATCAAAGATTGACTGGACGGGTAACATACGACAGTTAAGAAATACCATAGAACGGCTT
>JALRDM010000374.1 GCA_023262195.1 Salibacteraceae bacterium
TCGGAGTTATTGTGCGCAGCCTCAAGGGTTGCCGCATCAATATTCGGATAACTGGTTTCTTGATTAATGATGCCAAGACTATCGTCACCATCGGCATAATCAATATAGGAAGGAATAATAGGCCAGCCATCAACTCTAGAAAGTAACTCCTCATCCGCACCACCTATGGCGTATGGAAATACCACTGAAGTGCCGTATAGCTCGCTCGCAATAAGCCACGCATCTTTACAGAATTGGTAGTTCTGCTCTGTTGGGAACTCCAAGAAATTCTCAACCTCACCTTGCAAAACCAATGTTTGATCATAAACATCAGAATAAGTGGCAAAGGCAATATTCGCGAATTGGGTTTTGAATTCAGAATACAATCGATCCCGCTCGGATGAATAATCGCATGTACCGTCATCAACTTGAGCGCCTGAATCAAAATTGTCTGCGCGTGAATCAGTGCATCCCTGCCTGTTGCATGAAATTGCAACAATGATTATGGCAAGCGTTATTGCATATTGTGAGAATCTCATTGAGCGGTGAAGATATGGGATAGAATAGTTTTCTTGGCTCAGACGATCTAGAACTCATACTGGATAAAAATATTTTATAAACTCATAAACTTGCGTCATGAGTCTACAACCTTTTCATCTCGCTATTCCAGTCAATAATATCAAAATGTGCCGTTCATTCTATGGTATCACCTTAGGTTGTGCAGAGGGTCGGTCTTCAGACCACTGGGTCGATTTTGACTTCTTTGGTCACCAATTGGTGATCCACTTTTCAGATTCAGTGAATAGCGCTGTGAGTAATCCTGTGGATGGTCGCGATGTGCCTGTTCCGCATTTCGGTGTTGTTCTGGAGTGGGAGCAATGGCAGGCTTTTGCAGACCGATTGAAAAAGCAGAATATCGAATTTATTATCGAACCCTATATTCGGTATGAGGGTCAACCCGGTGAACAAGCCACCATGTTCTTTTTAGATCCCAGCGGGAATGCGCTTGAATTCAAAGCTTTTAAGGATATTAAAGGTCTCTTTGCCAAATAGGCGACTTGTTGGCAAAGGTCTCAGCCCTGTATTGACGCATGATTATCTGCGTCTGCCAACGTTATACTCCATGGCCTCACCTTTACCAAAACCATAGCTAAAGCCTGCAGTTATAAAACGCCCCCTCAAGCTGCGGTCATAGGCATAGAATGTGGCTTGCTCAGCAAATGATTCTCGAATTCTACTAGCAAACACATCTCGAACACTCGCGCTGATAATTGCCTTTCCCTTGAACAGCTTTTTTCGAAATCCAAGGTCTGCCGAAGGTTGCGGTGATACACGACCTTGCACTGTCTCAAAGCCAGATTCATACCTTCCTGTGATTTCCGTATCGAAGCCTTTTTTCAATTTTAATCTCAGGGTCCATTTGGTGGACCATTGCTGCGCTGTAAAATCAATATCTCGACCCTCCAGATTTGCTACTCGATTAAACTGACTGGCGTTGACATCAACATTCAATACAGACCATTTGTTTATATCCCACTTGGCATTGTATTCTAAGCCATAAGAATGTTTGATCCCGAGATTTACGGGAAGGGTGGTGGTGACTCCATTGCTGAATGTTGAAATACGTTCAATCACATCGGTGGTGTATAAATAAAACAAACCAACATTCATCGACAATTTATCGCGAGCATGTATGGCCTGAAGCTCATATGAGTCAGAAAACTCCGGCAATAAATTAGGGTTTCCAGCCCGTATATTGAAATCATTCCGAATGTTGAAGAAAGGATTTAAGTCCCACAACCTCGGTCGGTAAATCCGTCTTGAATAACCGGCTTGCATAGAAGTTCTTGGGGTAAGCTTGTAGGATATGTGCGCGCTTGGAAATAAGTTGGTGAAATTCATATTGTTCCTTTCACCAGTATTGACTAGCAAGGTTCGCAGATCGGTATTCTCTACCCTCAAACCAAGCTTGATTCCAAACGTATCGCCCTCATAGGCGCCAGTGATATATGTGCCGAGTACATTTTGGTTGTAGTCAAATACATTGGTCAAATTTGGGTCTGCGATTGGCTCACCATTCTGCACATTGGCCACTTCGAAATCATTACTTACACCTTGCAGCACATATTGCGCTCCAGTTTCAACCATAAATTTTTCGCCTATGGGTTTGGTGTAATCGGCATTGAAGGTGTATTTGGCTTCTTGAAAATTGGTTCGCGTAATCTGTTCGCTTTCGGGATACGTGCCCGACTCACTCACATTGATAAAGTCGGATGATTGGTCTTTACCGAAGAAGTTGCCAAGTGCACTAAATAGTAATGCGTGATCTTCATCGTCTTTAAACTCTGACTTATACTGCAATTCAAACTGAAACTTTGGATTAACTGCTTCGGTAACCTCACTTCGATTCCAATCTGAGATTACTTCTCCAAGAGAATCGGTGCGTTCAAAGTCGTAGTTGGATGGTTGATCTTCTAGTTCCAAGGCTGCACTACCCGAAAGCGTTAGAATGTTTCGCTTGTTGATGTAGTAATCGGTACCTAAAACCAGGTTATAAAACTGCTCATTTCTATACTCCACCCCCTCGCTTCGCACCTCTGAACCTGTCAGATTATTTCGATTGATGCTTTCTCTGTATCGTGGTAAAGAACGGTAACCTGCACCCAGTTGCGAGAACAAGTTGAACTTTTCCGTTCGTCTGTTCAAGCTCAGCCCAATGCTATGATTGTGTGGCCAGCCCGTATTCAGGGAGACCGAACCATTCACGCCCTTTTTTTCCTCTTTCTTTAATACGATGTTTAAAATACCAGCGGTGCCTTCCGCTTCATATTTGGCAGATGGATTGGTGATCACTTCGATGCGTTCGATCATATCGGCCGTGATGGTTCCTAAAGCATTTCCCTCTTGACTCGCCAATACTGATGGTTTGCCATTGATCAGTATTTGTACACCAGAATTTCCTCTGAGGCTAACCTGCCCTTCAATATTCACGTTTACAGACGGTACATTGTTAAGCACTTCCATGGCGCTTGCTCCGGTATTGCTCAAGTCTTTACCTACATTGAATACCCTTTTATCCAACTTAAACTCTGTGCTGGATCGCTCCGCTTGTATGACCACTCCATCCAACTCTAGGCTGGCAGAGTTCATGGTAATATCACCCAACGCTAAGTTTCGGTTACCGTCAAAACTTAAGTTAACTCTTTTCGACTCGTATCCCATGAAGCTTATTTCCAAATAAGCTTCCATCGGTATGGACTGCATTTCGAAAGCCCCATCAAAATCAGTAGTCGTTCCTTTTATTAAAGAATCGGTCTGACCTTGCTTTAACGCAATACTGGCATACGGAATTAGCTCCTGAGATGTGGCGTCCATTATAGAGCCACTAATCAAAACAGCGTCTTGAGCGAGTGACAAGGAGATTGATCCAATAAAAATGGAAAGAAGAAGAATGGTTGATCTAGACAATAGTCGTATTGGAGTTCTAAAATTCTGAATTGAATGAACAATCGCGGACCAATTTTGATTAATATTTAAACAAAGATTTTAATTGTGATTATACACACCGCACTCCTTTAAGAACTTTTGCATTAATACTGGGCTATCTGAGGTTAACATCCTTTATCCCATATGTATTATTTTGAGTACCTTTATGTTATATCTGTAAGGATTAATGAATATGAATATGAAAAATAATTACCTCCTAATTTTCCTTTCACTATTTCTAGCCTCGATCTCATTTGGTCAATCCTTAGAGCTAGAGATTATTCATAAACTGAATCGTGAAGACTTTGCTTACGACATGAGAGGTATCACGAATCTTAACCAGCAATTTGAAGTCAAGCGCCTTGAATACTATTTATCAGAAATTACAGTGGTGCATGATGGTGGACAAGAATCGAGTATCGATAGTTTATGGGTACTTGTGAATGCGGATAATCCAACCTCCACCATTGACTTATCCGAAATTAATGCCGATTCGATCGAAGGTGTGAAAATGCACGTGGGTGTGAGTCCAGATGTCAACAATGAAGACCCATCGCTTTGGCCAAGTGCGCATCCTTTGGCTCATAAAAATCCATCCATGCATTGGGGTTGGCTTGCAGGTTATCGTTTCGTTGCCATGGAAGGTACGGCTAGTCTTGCTCCCGATTATCAAGTTCATGCACTTGGAAACGACAATTACTTTCAAACTTCATTTGAACCCAATGTATCTGTAGATGGAATGAATACTACAATGAGCGTATATGCCGATTATTCAAAAGCTCTGTATGATGTTGACCTTAGTGGTGGTGTAATTACTCACGGTGAGGAAGGTGAGGCAATTGTAGTACTGGAAAACTTTAGAGACCGCGTTTTCACACCAATTGAGCCAACAGACTCCGTACCATCGAGTGGAGGCAATGGTGGTCCTTCAGATACCACAAATAGTATTCAAAACATATCTAGTTTAAGCGGTCTATCATTATTTCCAAATCCGTCAAATACAGGACAAGTAACGCTTCGGTCGGTTTCAAACAATACCAAACTGTCAGTTGATGTATTTGACCTCACAGGCAAGTCCGCTGGGGTGAATTATACTAGGGTAAATTCAAATGAAATGAACCTGTCATTCGATACTCCCGGAGTGTATCTTATTCGAATGACGGACAATTCTAGTGGCCAACAAAAAACACAACGCATCTTAATCCTTGAATAGAGTTTCGGTATTCATAGCAAGCTTGATTTTTTTTTCGTCTTGTGCGAAACACGACTTACCTATTCCAAACTCTACCCATCCAGAATTAACTCAAATTCCTGAGGGTTTCCCTGAGATAGACTACCCAAAAGGAAATGAATTCACCAAGGAGCGATGGACGCTTGGAAAAAGACTGTTTTACGACTCTATCTTAAGCATTGATAAATCAACCAGCTGCGCCTCATGCCATGACCCTAAATTGGCATTTTCAGATGACAAAGCCGTGAGTTTTGGTGCAAGCAACCAATCTGGGACTAGAAACTCACCTACACTGGCAAATGTGGCATATCATCCATATTACACTCGCGAAGGTGGCGTCCCTACCCTGGAAATGCAGGTGTTAGTACCCATACAAGAGCACAATGAATTTAACACCAACATTGTGACGCTCGCTGAGATTCTAAATGCAGATGCAGATTATGTGAAGATGAGTCAAGACGCCTATGGGCGCAACCCTGACCCATATGTAATTACGCGAGCCCTTGCCAATTTTGAGCGGACACTAATAAGTGGAAACAGTGCTTATGATCAGTTTGTATATCAAGGAGACATCAGCGCATTAGATCCCAATCAAAAAAGTGGAATGGAACTTTTTAATGGCAAGGCTATGTGTTCTTCCTGCCACTCGGGTTTCAACTTCACTAACTATGCATTCGAAAACAATGGGTTGTATGTATCATACGAAGACCCTGGGCGCTACCGATTTACACTCGACTCGGCAGACTTAGCAAAATTCAAAGTTCCCACGCTACGCAACATTGCACTCACCGCCCCATATATGCATGATGGTTCAATACAAACCTTGGAAGATGTTGTGGAACATTACAGTGAAGGTTTATCGGAGCATCCGAACCGGAGTAATATGCTCAAACCTCTAATGATAAACGTACAAGAAAAAGCGGATTTAGTTGCTTTTTTAATAGCACTCACTGATGAACAATTTGTTTCGAATCCTAAGTTTGATGACAATGAAGAATAGGGTCGTTTATTTAATTATTGTCTTGGTTGGAGCAGTCAACTACTCATGCAAGGAAAATTCAGATCCCATTGTGCCAGACCTTGAAAATCCGGTCTATGACGATACTCGGTATGAATTAGATCATGCTGGATTTCCACCCCCAAACTTTAACGACAATGAGCTTTTTACCGTAGAAGGAGTTAAACTTGGAAGGCTTTTATTTTATGAAACGAAGCTCTCTAAGGATAATTCCATTTCATGTGCGAGTTGTCACAAGCAGGAATTTGGCTTTAGTGACCCCGACCAATTTTCGTCAGGAGTGGACGGCACCTTGGGCGGAAGGCAAGCCATGAGCACTTTCAACACCGCATGGCATCGAAACGAATTCTTCTGGGATGGCCGCGCCCATCTGCTCCGAGACCAAGCCTTGATGCCCATTGAAGACCCACTTGAAATGAAGGAAAGCCTTGAAAATGTTATCGATAAGCTTGAGCTCGATATCGGCTATAAGCATCAATTTACGAGGGCATTTGGCGATGATGAAATCACAGAAGAGCGCCTCTCACTTGCACTTGAACAGTTTATGAACTCCATCGTAAGCAACCGATCAAAGTATGATAAGTACAAGCGCGGTGAGGCACAACTGAGTGAAAGCGAAACACGTGGGATGGAATTATATTTCACCGAGTTTAACCCTGGGTTCCCTGAAATATCTGGGCCCGACTGTGTTCATTGCCACGGTGGTAGCAATTTTGACAATACACATTATGTAAACAATGGATTGGACGAAGAAGCCGATCAAGATGATATTGGCAGAGAGAAGGTGACTGGAGATCCGGATGATCGTGCGAAATTCAAAATTCCTTCGCTCCGAAATATTGAGGTGACCGCACCATACATGCACGATGGACGATTCACCACTTTAGAAGAAGTGATTGATCACTACGATCATGGCATTAAAAAATCTCCTACGCTTGATCCTGCATTGGAGTACACGACATACACTGGATTAATGCTATCTGAACAAGACAAGGCTGACCTCATTGCCTTCCTCAAAACATTGACAGACTATGAGATGATGGCAGATGAACGTTACTCCGATCCTTTTGGGGAATAAAAAGCCCCCATCATTTCTTTACGGTGATACGGGTATAAAACTCGGCATAAGACTTAACCGTCTTATCATTCCCAAGAAATTCACTGATGTGTTTTTTGGCTGCTGTACCAAGGTCGGATAGCCGATCTTTATTTTCCAGCATCCATGTTATGCCTTGAGCCAAGGTTTGGGCGTCTCCTGGAGCTACTACCCTTCCACCCTCTTTGTCAACTGCCATGTTTTTGTTTCCAGGAATATCGGTTATGACTACAGGATTGCCTAAGTACATCGCTTCGATCATAGCCTTCTGTGTAGCTTCCCCAAACAATGATGCCGAAATGGAAACATCGCACGCCTTTACTAGGCTCAAAACATTATCCCTAAATCCTGCAAAAACAAATCTTTCTGGGTTCAATGTTTTCGAAATCATGTCTTTGATTTCAGGCGTATCCATTCCTCGACCAATTAGTAAAAATCTCACTAAATGATTCGCAGGAATCAAATCGCTGGCCTCAACCAGCACGTGTATGCCCTTCATCTTGGTGCGGTTGTTCGCAATCAGCGCAAAAACCGTTGCCTCTGCTGGAAAATTAAACTCTGATAGATCACCTTTTTCAATATGATCATACCACTCAGCCTTGTGTCCTTTGTGTATGGTGACGGCTTTATGCTTTGGCATGCCGTTCTTAATAAACATCTCGCGCACACTATCGGCAAGACAAACCATATAGTCGAGCCGAGGATTGAGGAATGCAACGTATGAAGACAAGTCATACCACTTTATATTTCCAGTATATCCGCGATATCCTACAATTTTTACTTTGTTTCTCCAAAGCGCCAAGGTGCTGTTTACGATGGCTTTACTATTGAAAGCATGCACTACATCCACTTCTCCACTATGCACACATTCTCTAATGAGCGCCATAGCTTCAAAATCAATTTTTCGTTTTGGTCGATAGTCAATGACATCGGCACCCTTTTTCCTCAAGAGCTCAGCATAGGTACTTCCTTTCTCAGTCATCACAGTCACTCTGAACCCTAGGTCAATTAAACTGAGATAAATCTCTGCTTCTGGCCTTATAGGATTAATAGGATCATTGTAATTGCTTATGACAAGAATATGGAGCTGCTTAGACAAGTAGTTAAGATGATTTTATCATGGGTGGTTCATGAAACAGCCCTTCGTTCTTTGGCTCCCAAAGCTCTACCTTCACCCCATCAGGATCGAGTATCCATGCAAATTTTCCATATTCAAACTCCTCCACCTTCCCGACATGTTCCACTCCCTCGCTTTTAAGCACGCGAAGCAATTCCTCTAAATTTTCAACGCGATAGTTGATCATATGACCTTGTTGGCCCGGGTCGTAGTAAGTGGTATCCTCAGGCATCGGACTCCAAACGGTAGTCTTCATTTCAGCTTGTTCCTTTTCATCATCAATCGCATTCCAAACGAATTTGCTTCCGTATTGATCAGAGTCGATACCCAAATGCTTCGCATACCATGCTTTAAGTCTTGCTGGATTCTTTGATTTAAAAAATATGCCTCCGATACCGGTTACTCGTTTTTCCATAGGTTAAGTTTAGATCACGACCATTACTCATCCATTCGACTAACTTTCAACATATTGGACATGCCTTTATTGGATATGGGCATGCTTGCAATGTTGATCAGGAGGTCATCGTCATTAAGAAAACCTGCCTTTTTTAACTCATACTTAATATCTGCGATGGTATGATCTGTACTCACAAACTTGTCGTAGTAGAATCCTCTTACACCCCATACAAGGCTGAGCATATTGAGTATTCGAAAGTTTGATGTGAACACAAATATCCACGCATTTGGCCGATAAGAAGAAATCCTAAAGGCTGTATAACCTGAGAACGTCATGGTTACTATTCCCTTTGCTTTAGTCTTACTTGCAAGCCGCACAGCTGAGTGACAAATGGCATCGGTTATAAGTCGCTCATCGGTAGATTCATGCTCAATATCTCTGAAGTAGATTCCATCGTAGTCCTCTACTCGCTCTATGATCTTAGACATAGTTTCAACTACTTCCACCGGATACTGGCCCACGCTTGTCTCCCCGCTTAGCATCACGGCATCTGCACCATCCATAACGGCATTAGCCACATCATTCACTTCGGCTCTACTCGGAGACATGTTGTCTATCATACTCTCCATCATTTGAGTGGCAATGATTACTGGTTTGCCAGCTTTTTGGCATTTACGCACAATCTCTTTTTGTACAAGAGGTACATTTTGTAAAGGTATTTCAACACCTAAATCACCTCTTGCCACCATAATTCCATCGCTCGCAGCGATAATCTCATCAATATTTTCAACGGCCTCGGGCTTCTCAATTTTAGCGATGACACGACTCTTTCCGCCTTTGCTCTCTATGAGATGTTTTAACTCTTCAATATCTTGTGCGGTTCTTACAAATGACAGCGCCACCCATGCAGCATTATGCTTTAAGGCAAACGCTAAATCCACTATATCCTTATCGGTAAGTGATGGCAGCGTTAGTGCCGACTCAGGTAGATTTACGCCTTTTCTCGGCTTCAACCATCCCCCTTGGGTCACTTTGGTGACTACCACATCGCCTTTCACTTTTTCTACCTTCACGCGCAGCTTTCCATCATCCAACAAAATGGTTTCGCCTTTCTTAACATCGTTGCAGAGTGAATCATAGCTCACTGAAACCCGCTGCTGAGTGCCAATAGAATCATCCGAAACAAGCTCTAACGTTTCACCCACGATTAATTGAACTTTTTCAGACTCAAGCTCGCCAACTCTAATCTTTGGTCCACTTAAATCGGCAAGAATAGCCGTATGTGAACTTTGCTCTCCATCGATTTCACGTAACACTTGAATCACTTCCTCATGGTCCTTATGCTTACCGTGAGAAAAATTCATACGAGCAACGTTCATTCCCTTGCTGATCATATCTAACAGCACCTGTCTGCTCGAACTTGCCGGTCCTATGGTTGCTACTATTTTGGTTTTATTTCTCTGCATTTTTAGCGTTGTAGGTTTATTCCTCAAATAATTCAAATTGAATCTTGTGTAGAGGCTCCTTCGGCAAAGGTGTAATTAATTGAATGGCATCTAGGCGTTGAATGCGCTCTAATAATTCTTCCTGATTAAAAAGTTCAACAAATCCTTCAACTAAGAGCAAGAAATTAAATTGCTTGTACTCTTTAACCATAGGAATACCCTCACTGAGGTTATTGATTAGGTAATATCTCAGATGATTCTTTTTGTCAGCATACTTGAAGTAGGCAAAGTCAAGGTTTGCTTGCTGCTTAGTGTTTACAACTAAGGTCTTACGTGCCAGCTCCAAACGAAAGTGATTGTTGAGTGTCCAGGCCAATTTGTAATCCTTTAAATGACAACTAAGCCCGAAACATAAGAATTCATAATCGTCATCAAAAACCAGTCGATGCTTAGACATTGGTTTTGATCTCTAAGGTTTGACAGGCGGAGTAGGCAGCGGCCATTTCTGCCAATTTCTTTGACCGATCCAACTCAGAGGCTACCACTTCAGACTTGATATATAAGTCACAAACGAAGCCAGCGTTTTCAGCGTGAGCATAGGTCTGGAAATTGAATGTGATCTTTTGCGCTTGAGCCCACTCAATAAACTGACTCTTGTAATCCGTTGTGTTTTCAATTGCCGCATCCACATCAAGATATTCACCCATGAGGTAGTTCAAAATACTCTCTTGCACTTTATCATATCCCAAGTCAATATAAATGGCCCCAAGCCAAGCTTCGAGTGCATTACCTGTGATTTTATCCCTAGAATCATCCGAGCCAATTTTCGCTTCAAGGTACTTATGCAGCTCTGCTCTCATCCCAATTCCCGCTAATGTTTTTCGGCTTACTATGCGCGAACGGATCTTGGTTAGTTCACCCTCGCTCGCTTCAGGCAAACGATTGAATAAGTATTCGGTAACCACGGCATCGAGCACAGCATCACCAAGCAGTTCTAACCTTTCGTTGCAATCGCTATGAGTATATTTTCCCGTTCCTACCAGCGACTTATGTCTCAAAGCCTGTAAATACCAGGTGATGTTTTTAGGCTTGACACCCCAATAATTTTGAGAATAATCACGCAGCTCTTGGTGAGAGCTCTTATTGTTGAATATGTTTTTGAAAAAGGCTATCAAGGAATTCGCAACTTACCCTGCGAATTTCTTAAAAATGACCGATGCATTGTGGCCACCGAAACCAAAAGTATTGCTCAAAGCAGCGTTAATTTTGCGCTCATGAGCCTTATGAAATGTCAGATTCAATTTTGAATCAATGTTTTCATCATCCGTGAAGTGGTTAATGGTTGGAGGCACAATATCATTTTTCACAGCCAACAGAGTGGCAATGCCTTCAATAACTCCGGCTGCACCCAGCAGATGGCCGGTCATTGATTTGGTACTGCTTATGTTCATGTTATAAGCATGATCCCCAAAAACACCTTTGATTGCCTTTAATTCAGCAATATCACCGAGTGGAGTACTGGTGCCATGCACGTTTACGTAATCAATCGATTCTGGAGATAAAGATTCATCGTCTGTCAACGCGGCACGCATTACATTAAGTGCACCAAGTCCTTCTGGATGTGGCGCTGTAATGTGGTGTGCATCGGCAGACATGCCACCACCGCAGATCTCTGCGTAGATGTTTGCCCCTCTCGCTTTCGCATGTTCGTATTCTTCTAACACGATGCAACCTGCACCTTCGCCCATAACGAAACCATCCCTCTCGGCATCAAATGGACGTGAAGCGGTAGTTGGATCGTCATTACGTGTACTCAGCGCGTGCATGGCATTAAACCCACCAATCCCAGTTTCGTTGATGGCGGCTTCTGAGCCTCCTGAAACAATGGCATCAGCC
>JALRDM010000014.1 GCA_023262195.1 Salibacteraceae bacterium
TTAAAAGACGCCCTTACGATATTATCGCGGATCCCACCGAAGCCCCAAAATCAATTTTTGTTTCTGGTTTCGACTCAGCGCCATTGGGAGCAGATTTAAATTACATCTTAGAAGGGCGAGAGGCTGATTTTCAAACGGGGATTGATGCCCTATCCAAATTGACAGAAGGTGAGGTGCATCTAAATATCCAGTCTGGCTCAGGTAGCTTTATGGCCAATGCCAAAAACGCACAGGTAAATACGTTCACTGGTCCGCATCCAGCTGGTCTGCCAGGCATACAAATACATCATATTGATCCTGTAAACAAAGGAGAAGTTGTTTGGGTAGTAGACGCTCAGGCAGTGGCCATCATAGGTCGTTTCTTAAAGACAGGTAAGTTCGATTTCTCCAAGAAAATTGCTCTTGCTGGGTCTGAGGTAGAAAAACCACAATACCTAAACACATGGATTGGAGCTAGTCTTGATTCAATCCTAAAGGGTCGAGTGAGGGATGGAGATAATAGGATTATTGACGGTAATGTGCTTTCCGGAAACAAATTGTCAGAAGATGGATACCTCGGATTTCACTCTAACGTGATTTCGGTTATACCTGAGGGAAGAGAGCCACAGTTTATGGGTTGGTTAGCACCTAATTTCCATAAATTTTCACTTTCTCAAAGTTATTTCAGCTGGCTAATGCCAAATAAAAAGTACAGACTCAACACCAATATGAATGGTGAGGATAGAGCGTTTGTTATGTCTGGACAATATGAGGATGTGTTACCAATGGATCTCTATCCAGTGCATTTGCTGAAGGCGATCATGACCAATGACATTGAAAAAATGGAAGCGCTCGGCATTTACGAAGTGGCTCCCGAAGATTTAGCCTTGTGCGAATATGCATGTACAAGTAAAACTCCAGTTCAAAAACTCATTAGAGAAGGATTAGATACCGCCATACAAGAATTAGGATAGAATAAAAATTAGATATGAAAGCATTAAGAAACGTATTTGATAAGATTCGACCCAACTTCGAAGAGGGTGGGAAGTTTGAGAATTATTATAAGGCATTCGAAGCAATAGAAACCTTTGCATTTGTGCCAGGGCATGTTACACATGACGGCACACATGTAAAAGATGCCATCGATTTAAAAAGAACCATGTTCTTGGTGGTAATCGCCACAATACCAGCATTGCTCTTTGGTATGTGGAATACGGGACACCAGCATTTCCTCGCCTTGGGTCAATTTACTGATTTGGGAGCTGGGTTTATGGATAAGTTCCTCTTCGGTGCAATGAAAGTTTTACCGATTGTAATAGTTAGTTATGCTGTTGGTCTTGGGATTGAATTCGGAATAGCAGTAGCTAAGAAACATTCGGTCAATGAAGGTTACCTAGTTTCTGGCATGTTGATTCCACTCATTATGCCTGTGGAAGTTCCTTTATGGATGGTTGGCGTGGCCACGGCATTTGCCGTTGTGATTGGTAAAGAAGTTTTTGGCGGCACTGGAATGAATATTCTAAACCCAGCACTTACAGCTCGAGCATTTTTGTTTTTTGCATATCCCACCAAAATGAGTGGTAATATGGTTTGGGTGAGCACTGAGGGACAAGCAACAGTGGATGGTTATACTGGAGAGACGCTTTTAGCCCAGTCCATTAATTCAAGCACAGATTACATCGATCAAGCTGGTGTAGCTTACGGTAGTGTGTCGGATACGTTGTTTGCTGCTTTCATGGGCTGGGTTCCAGGATCTATCGGGGAAACATCTTCATTGGCCATTTTACTAGGAGCAGCTTTGCTTTTAGCCACTGGTATTGGCAGTTGGAGAATTATGCTCTCTTTCTTCCTTGGAGGCTTAAGCATGTCTTACATCTTTAATCTCTGGGGCGCGAATCCATTTATGAATGTTGATCCATGGCTTCAATTAGCTATGGGAGGCTTTATGTTTGGAATGGTGTTTATGGCCACTGACCCTGTGAGTGCCGCACAAACCAATACAGGAAAATGGATATATGGATTTTTAGCCGGCTTCTTGGGCATTATGATCCGTGTATTCAATCCGGCCTATCCTGAGGGTATTATGATGGGGATCTTATTCATGAATGTGATGGCTCCACTAATTGACCACTATGTAGTTGAAGCAAACATTAAACGCAGATTGAAGCGCACGGCAGTTGTTGCATAACCTTAATCGAAAACCATGGCAATAAACAAAGAATCTCAAAGTTTTACATTCATTTTTTCCGTAGTGATGGTTGTAATCGTGGCTACGGTGTTGTCTTTAGCAGCGTTGGGGCTAAAAGAGCCACAGCAGGAAAATCAAAGGCAGGAGAAAATGCAGAATATTCTTGCTTCTATCCAAGTGACGGTAGATCGATCAGAAGCCACCGCTGAATTTGGTAATTACGTTAAGAAGCGCGTGGTATTGAATAACAAAGGCGAGGTAGTTAGCGAATTAGAGGGCCCTATCAAGACGCTGAAAGATGATGGAGTAGAGGCGTTTGAAGCAGATGCATTCAACATCGACATCAAAAAGCAGTACAGAGATCAATCGCTTTCTGCGGAGGATAAGAAATTTCCGCTGTTCGTTTGTGAAAAGGAGGGTGAAATCAGTTATGTGGTGCCATTGGTGGGAACAGGACTATGGGGTCCTATTTGGGGTTACCTAGCACTTGGCCCAGATATGAATACCGTAATTGGAGCGACCTTCGATCACAAAACAGAAACCCCAGGTTTAGGAGCAGAAATCAACATGGGTTGGTTTCAGGAACCTTTCGTGGGGGATAAGATCTTTGACGACAATGGAGAGTTTGTTTCCATTGATGTAATCAAAGGCGGAGCTGACCCGAATGATCCACACGGAGTGGATGCAATAACAGGCGGAACAATTACAAGTGTGGGTGTTGCTAATATGCTAGAAAACACGCTCTCCGTTTATGTACCCTATTTTAAGAACAACGCGGACATCGCATCAATCTAATCTACCATGAGTACAGAAGTAAAAGATGCAGCTGCAGAAGCTCCAGTGAAGGAGCCAGCTGAACCATTATTCTCAAAAAAGAATAAGCTCTTATTAACCGACCCCTTGGATGATTCTAATCCAATTACAGTGCAAGTACTTGGTATTTGTTCTGCTTTAGCAATCACTGTTCAGGTAAAGCAAGCGGTGGTAATGTCCTTATCGGTGTTGGCCGTAATGATTGGTGGTAACCTGATCGTTTCATTAATCCGTAATGTCATTCCTAGTCGTATTAGAATTATTGTGCAACTCGTAGTAGTGGCTTCCTTAGTGATTCTTGTGGATCAAGTTCTTAAGGCATACGTGTACGATGTGAGTAAGGCGCTCTCGGTCTTTGTTGGGCTGATTATTACCAACTGCATCATCATGGGCCGACTTGAGGCGTTCGCACTAGCAAATAAGCCATGGCCTTCGATTTTGGATGCTATTGGAAATGCCATGGGTTACGGATGGATATTGATTGCAGTTGCTGTGGTGAGAGAAGCTTTTGGCTCTGGATCAATCATGGGATATAAATTTATTCCTGAAGGTTGGCTTATCTCCAACGGTGGTGCTTACGCACACAACAACTTAATGATCTTACCTCCAATGGCTTTGATCGTAGTAGGAATCATCATTTGGATTCAGCGAGCTAGAAACACCAAACTAATCGAAGAACACTAGGAATCATGTTAGAACTTGTAAATATTTTCATCAAAGGCATATTCATTGAGAATATGATTTTCGCCTATTTCCTAGGCATGTGCTCATACTTAGCTGTATCGAAAACAGTGAAGACAGGAGTAGGTCTTGGAGCAGCGGTAATTTTTGTTCTCGGAATCACCGTTCCTGTAAATTACTTGCTCGAAAACTATATTTTGAAGGAAGGTGCACTTTCATGGTTGGGCGCTGACTTTGCTGCAGTAGATCTAAGCTTCTTATCATTCATTATGTTCATCGCAATTATTGCCTCCATGGTGCAATTGGTTGAGATGGCCGTAGAAAAGTTTAGTCCAGCGCTTTATGGAGCCCTTGGGATTTTCCTTCCATTAATTGCTGTAAACTGCTCAATCTTAGGTGGAGCTCTTTTCATGCAAGAGCGTCAGTACTCTTCAATTGCCGAAGCAACTTCATTTGGTCTTGGGTCTGGTGTTGGTTGGTTCCTGGCCATCGTAGCGATTGCAGCAATACGAGAAAAAATAAAATACTCTAATGTACCGGCTCCATTACGTGGCCTCGGTATTACCTATATCATCACTGGTCTTATGGGCATTGCGTTCATGGCTTTCATGGGAATAGAACTTTAATTAGATAATATGGCAACTACAGTAATAGTAAGTATCGTAGTATTTCTCTTTTTTATCCTGCTCTTGGTATCGATAATTCTTTTCGCCAAGGCCAAACTTTCGCCTAGTGGTAAGGTGAAGGTTGTGCTTAATGGCGAGAAAACCTTGGAGGTAGATGCGGGAGGTACGGTATTAAGTACATTAAGTAATAACGGAATTTTCCTTCCCTCGGCATGCGGTGGAGGAGGCACATGTGTTCAATGCGTTTGCCAAGTACCATCCGGTGGAGGATCAATACTTCCTACAGAGGAGCCGCATTTCTCTCGTAAGGAAATTGCTGACCATTATCGATTGGGCTGCCAGGTTAAGATTAAAGAGGATATGGAAATCACCATTCCTGAAGAGGTCTTTGGTATTAAGAAATGGAAAGCCAAAGTAGTTCGTAATTATAATGTGGCATCCTTTATTAAAGAGTTTGTAGTTGAAATCCCGGAGGTAATGGATTACAAGGCTGGGGGCTATATTCAAATTGAAATTCCTCCTTGTGAGATAAAGTATAGCGACATCGATATCACGGCTCACCCAAAAGAACACCCAGGTGAACCAGAGAAGTTCAAGAAAGAATGGGATGATTTCAACCTTTGGCCTTTAGTCATGAAGAATGACGAGAAAGTTGAGCGGGCATACTCCATGGCCTCTTATCCAGCAGAGGGTCGTGAAATTATGTTGAATGTGCGTATTGCCACACCGCCATGGGATAGAGCCAACAACAAGTGGATGGATGTAAATCCAGGTATTGCATCGTCTTACATTTTTGCTCAAAAAGAAGGAGACGAAGTGACAATTTCTGGTCCGTATGGCGAGTTTTTTATTAAGGATACCGAAGCAGAGATGTTATACATTGGCGGTGGCGCAGGAATGGCGCCAATGAGAAGCCACTTATATGAGCTTTTCAGAACGATTAAGACGGGAAGAAAAGTTACCTACTGGTATGGTGGGCGTTCAAAACGAGAGTTGTTCTATATCGATCATTTCCGTGCGCTTGAAAAGGACTTTCCAAACTTTAAGTTCTACATGGTTTTATCAGAACCATTGGAAGAAGACAACTGGAAGGTGATGAAGGATTGTGAGGATGAAGGTGACGGTTTCGTTGGATTTGTGCATAATGCAGTAATTGAGCACTACCTTGAGAAGCATGAAGCACCTGAAGAATTAGAATTATACTTCTGTGGACCTCCATTGATGAATCAGGCCGTTCTCAAGATGGCTGATGACTGGGGTCTTCCACCAGAGAATGTTGCCTTTGATGATTTCGGAGGATAAAATGTCTGTAAAATTTATATCAAACCCCTTAGGCTTCGGTCAAGGGGTTTTTTATTTGACGTTGGCTCTATTGATTGCGTCCTGTACACCGCAACTAGATAAAACTACCGCAGAGGAGTTTAAGATGTCTATTGCTGGTAAAGCACAAGGAACCACCTATTCCATTTCTTATTATGACCTCAAAGAGCGAAACCTTAAGATACAGGTCGATAGCTTGTTGAAAGCAGTTGATTTAAGCATATCTACGTATGTGAATGGATCAGTGATCGACCGATGGAATAAGTCAAGCGATGGTGCAATGGTTGACCGCATGTTTCTTGAAGTATTGGCGGAGTCATGGAGTGCCTATCAAGCCTCGGAAGGAGCGTTTGATCCAACCATTAAACCGCTTGTGGCCTATTGGGGTTTTGGACCTGAAAAATTCACACATCCAGAACAGGCTGATTCAGCTCAAATTGCTGAATTATTAAATCTGGTGCAGTTTGACTCATTATCATTCGCTGAAGCGCCCATTGGAGATCAGTTATCCGAAATGTTTATTTCGGGCAAGTATCCTGACTCACTGTTTTTAAATAAACCTGACAGCATGATGGAAATCGATTTCAATGCTGTTGGACAGGGGTGGAGTGTAGACAAAGTAGCCGAACTACTCGAATCATTGGATATTGATCGCTACTTTATTGAGATTGGTGGAGAAATAAAGGCTGGCAGACCAAAGCCCAGTGGGGAATATTGGAAGTTTGGCGTGGATAAACCTGAACCAGATTTGGCAAAACGTGAACTTCAAGCTATTGTGAGTCTCCGAAGTAGAGGACTGGCTACCAGTGGAAATTATCGGAAATTTTATGAAAGGAACGGGATTCGATATGCTCACACCATCGATCCAAGCACGGGGTTTCCTACCAATCACTCTCTTTTAAGTGCAACCGTTGTGGCGCCTACGGCAGCCGAGGCCGATGCCATGGCCACAGCCTATATGGTCATGGGAAAGGATTCCGCTGTTGATTTTTTAGCCGACAAAGAGTATTTGAGCAACTACATTTACCTGATCTATGACTCTGCAGGGGTATTAAAAACATACACCAGCGAGGGCCTTAAGAATATGATTGATCAGGACTTATGAAAAGCTTAGTAAAGCTGCTAGCCTTTTCGGTGCTTTTAGGTTCCGCCACTAACCTTCAATGTCAAGTAGACACGGTGAGGGCAAAAGTCACCTTCAAAGACGGTAAAACACTCGATTATCAAGTTCTTAATCAAAGGCTAAACCATAAGAAACCTACCACCGTAGTTGGATCGAAAAGGAAAAAGTTGAGCCTGAGAAATGTAAAAAGATTTTCAGTGAATGACAGTATTTACAAGGTATCTAAGCCAACTGGATCAACATGGTTTTCTCCCAGTTTAAGTTACAGGATGATTGATTCAGGAGCAATCGAATTATTGGAGTACCGAGGAAACTATTTTGTACGACTGGGAGGTTACAACTATGTTGAGTTTGTTCGGAAAAAACCATCTAAAACATTGGATGAATACGTGAGTGACTACATAGAGCTTGAAAAAGGTGACCTTTCTCCAGATAGTGTCCGTGTGTTAATTTCTGAATACAATAGTTGGAAGCCAACATCTGGCTCTCTTTCTGAAATGGAAGAGAGAATAAATGATTATAAACTACTTACAATCAGGCTAGCTCCAATTATTCTGCCTACAATCAGTTATGAATTAGGATTATTCGAGGCGGTCACGTTTAATAACACGTTTGGGGTTACGGCCGTTGGTATTGGCCCCAATGGTTGGTATGCAAGTGTTGGATCAGAGGCTCAAGTTCGCTGGTATTTTGATCTTAAAAAGCGACAAGCAGAAGAGCTTATTACCAAGTATCGTTCTTCCAACTTCATTGCTCTTGGACCATCGTATGGAGTGGATATCTATGGTAATATTTAC
>JALRDM010000064.1 GCA_023262195.1 Salibacteraceae bacterium
TGAGTACCCCCACTCATTATCATACCAACCAACTACCTTAACCATATTTCCCAAAACACTCGTGAGCTTACTATCATAAATACAGCTATGTGGGTTTCCCACTATGTCGATTGATACAATTGGGTCTTTGGTATATTCTAATATGCCATTCAGCTCATTATCTGAAGCCTCTTTGAAAGCCTCGTTGATTTTCGAAATACTTGTTTCTTCCCGGATTATACAACTCAAATCTGTTAATGAACCATTTGGCACGGGCACCCTAATTCCTGCACCACCAATGCGCCCATCCAATGATGGGAAGATGCGTGTTATGGCTTTCGCAGCACCCGTGGTGGTTGGTACAATACTATGAGCTCCAGCACGGCCTCTCCGGTAGTCTTTATGTGGAGCATCATGTAACCTTTGGTCCGTTGTATAACTGTGGACGGTAGTGATATACGCTTGCTCTATGGTCCAGTATTTCGATAGTACTTTCAACAGAGGAGCTGCGCTATTTGTGGTGCAGGATGCGTTGGAGATAATTTTATCATTTTCATTTATGGTCTCATCATTTACACCTATCACCACCATTGGTGTTTCTAAGTCATCAGACGGAGCTGAGATGATCACTTTGTTAGCTCCAGCTTTGAGATGGGCACTTGCAGATTTGCTGGTTTTGAATTTACCCGTGCTTTCAATTACCACATCAATTTTCAACTCTTTCCAAGGTAGCGTCTCGGGATTTTCATGGTCGTAGACATCTATTAGTTTGCCATCAACAATCAATTGATTTGAATCTATTTCAATGTCCGCAGGGAATCTACCGTGGATAGAGTCATATTTTAATAAATGGGCAAGATTATCAGGCTTAGCTAAATCATTGATTGCCACGATTTCTATTTCGGGATATTGCTTTATAACCCTCATGAGTGTCCTACCTATTCTTCCAAAACCATTGATTGCGACTCTCATAAACTTAGTTTCATTTTTATCATAAAAAAAGGGCAACACCGTAACCTGGTGTGCCCTTTAGTCAATTGTCTAATTCAATTATTTAAAGACCATAAATCTGGCAGTGTAATTCTGATCACCACTTGCCAAAGTAGCATAATATGTTCCAGTAGGCAAGTCATTTGTATTGAGCTTAATATTGTTTGTGCCTCGAACAATGCGCTCATTTTTATCTATTACAAGCCTTCCGTTGATGTCAAATACTCTTAGATCTATTTGTCCATCTACAGATGATTCAAATTCGATCAAGCCATTGTTTACCATAGGATTTGGATACACCTTTAGGCCTGAAATATCAGTGTTTCTATCAGCTAATGGAGCTACATCCTCAATACCAAGGAGTGATTCAGATTTCCACAATCCTGCTCCGTAGGTTCCAACGAATATCATCCCTGAATTCTTTGCCTCTTTCCAAGGTAAACCCTGTTGCTGAATATCATAAACAGGCACATAGGTTAGGTCTTCATTTACATCTACCCAAGTTGGACTCGCTTGGTCACCTTCTTCCGTAGCCCAAAGACCGAACTCAGTTCCAATCAACAATAGATTTGGATTTTCTCTATCTATCATTACTGCGTATGCAGGCATAGGTGCTAGGTTACCTGATATATTGGAAAAGCTGGGATTAGCACCAAGCGCGTCTAACGTTTGATGAACATTCCCTGATCCATTATTATAACCACCAACAGACACAGCGAGATGATTTTCATTATTTGGATTGAGGTCAAGTCCTGTTACACCACCAGTGAAATTGTTGATGTTTTCGACCGTAAGTAATCCTGCATCTTCCTCTGTATATACATTTTGAATTCCTGTTATTCTCCAAACAGTTCCTCCAGAGGTGCCAACAAATAATATATTTCCATCCTTAGTGAAGACGGCATCTGTTACAGCACCCGAGACACCTGGGACATCAATATGAGTAGCTGGTGTATTGAAATCCATAGGATTACGCACCAAGCGAATGCCACCTACACCAAACCCACCACCTGTATGTGCTAGTACCGATTGAACTGGGTCTTGCACGCGAATTATGTCACCTGGGTTTAAATCGTTCTCTAGTCGATATTCAAATTCATAAGCTGTAGCCGAGGTGCGTAAATTCTCACTTTCAAGATATACAATTGAGTTTGCTTCGAAACGCTGCTCGAAACGTACTTCAATCGGAGTGTTTTCCGTAGGAGCCGTGTTGAATGTTACATCAATATCAAAGCTGCCGTTATCGTTGTATGAGATTGTTCCTTCTGCAGATCCATTGCCAACCAGAACAGTGTTATCGTCTTGTGATACCGAAAGTGATTGTGGTCCAGCGAATACTTCGATTGATGACCTCACAACTAGAGCATTTGGCTGTAGAGGAGCAATATTTGCAGTGTAATTCTTAACAACGCCATTACTGACTTCAAAAGCAATTTCTGTTGGTTCTAAGCTAAACTCAATAGAATCCTTACTGGTAGGGTCATTTGTAGATTCCCATAGTCTTACCCATGTAACAAATGGCCCTCCCTCACTGCTTATAGTTCCAACTGGGAAATTATTTCCAGATCTCTGAGAGGCATCAATTCTATTTACCACACCGAGTTGTGATGTCGTGAAGATAATTTCACTTACTTGTGAAACATCACAACCCATACCATCACCTCCTGTAAGTTGAAAACCAACTTGATCATCATTGGCATTATCTCCGAGCACGATCAAAGTACCATTATCTTGAGTTCCGCCAAGAATTAGATCATCTTCAGAATTATGAGCTACACTGTAAAATTGTGTACTGATAAAATCTTTGTTCAATCCGCGCCAAGTTCTTCCTCGATCTTCTGTAACAGAAACACCACCGTCAGAAGTTACATACGCTCTGCGTTCATCGTTAGGGCTGAAATATACATAGTGCTTATCGGCATGGACATAAAATGGATTTACATCACCAAAGGGAGGGCCTCCAAATTCTGTAGCTACTCGCGTAATGTTTCCATCATATCTCCATATCTCTACACCACCTATGAAAAACATATTTTCATCCAATGGCGAAACTCCCAAACACGCGTCATATCGACCTTGGCACTGCACTCGGTTTGCCATTGGAGCAAAACCATCATATGGCTCGAGTAGTAGTGTCCAAACTTCTCCTCCTGTAGTTGTTTCCCAAATTGAATTCATGCATGTATTTGAAGCATTAGTAAACATCACGTAGATATGATCTTCATTCTGACGAGAGTATCCAAGCACCGTTCTTGCCATTCCACTCGATGGCATACCTGACTCTTCCACTTGCTCAAACGTGCCGGGCTCACCGGTTTCTGACATATATATTGAACCTGCAGAGGTGGAAGCTACCACTCGTCCGCTTTTCATTGCTAGCACATCTGCAAACTGAGCACTAGAGGGTATGGTACCCGCATCGTCAAGAAAAATTACATCTTCCCAAGTTTGACCTTGATCTGTTGATCGTTTGAAGCCGTTGCCTAATGCCGCATATACATTTCCTGCTCCATCCGTTCTAATACGGTGGACATAGGTCCATGGACTTCCTGGTGCGAAGCGATCATCAG
>JALRDM010000123.1 GCA_023262195.1 Salibacteraceae bacterium
CTCATTCTCTCGCAATCAACATCAGCCAAATGGATTGCTAGTGATGCACTAAGAGAGTTGACCAGTCCAACTGTGAAGATGCAAGACCACCCAAGGCATATTTATCGACCTTAAACCCATCCCATTTCACGCGCTTTATTAATCGCGGATGTTTGATTATTCACGTGTAGTTTGGTATAGATGTTTTGAATATGATTACGAACGGTCTTGGGAGAAATGAAAAGACTTAATGGTGGGTTTAATTCGCGATTTTGGAGTGTTCAACTCACCGTTCAATTATTTTCCAGGAATTCCACCCAATAAATGCATCGCAAGTGGCATATAGCCGCATGGGAGCTCGCGTAGGGCTTACTTCACAGATTAATCACTATGCCAATAAACGCGCTTACGGATATGGATATAAAATGGAGTTTGGAATTCGGCCCGCACCAACAAGTGAGCGACTTTGGATGAATTTTCAAGTTTACTATTTGTTCAACATCAAATAGTTTATTTAATGGGTCATCCGCATGGCCAAAAACCAAATTCTCTAGAGGTATCTAGCTTAACCGAATGAGGGCGAATAGTGCGTAATTCATCATATCGAGGTAGTTAGCATCCAAGCCTTCAGAAATGATGGTTTGACCATCATTGTCTTCAATTTGCCGAGTGCGAAGAATCTTCATCAAAATCAAATCAGTAAGCGAACTCACACGCATGTCTCGCCATGCTTCACCATAATCAGTATTCTTATTGATCATAAGTTTACGAGCCAGAGCGGCTTTCGCGTCATAAAGCTTAATGGCTTCATTATACGCCAGCTCCTGACCATCTGTTGCTCCCATTTCTAGCTGCAACTGGGCCATGATGCAGTAGTTGACTATGCCGATATACTCACTCGAAATATCCTCCCCCACCTTGTTTTCGCCTGTTTCTTCGATGGTGCGTATGCGCTGAGCTTTGATAAATATCTGATCGGTGAGCGACTTTGGTCTGAGAATACGCCAAGCGGTGCCATAGTCTTTCGTTTTCTTGGAAAAAATATCACGACATTTTGCAAGGGCGCTATCGTATTGTTCAAGGGTTTGTTGCATCTATATTCGCGACTTATGGAGGAAGCGCAAAGTAAAGTTTTACCCGTGAAACAGACCATTAATTGCCGAGGCAAATTGATCGATTTGTCCTTCCCCAAAGTGATGGGCATCATAAACGTGACTCCCGACTCCTTCTTTGATGGCGGTGCGCTCAAATCCGATGCCGACTTGTTGGCGCGCACAGAGCAGCAACTCGAAGACGGTGCCACCTTCATAGATATCGGAGCCATGAGCAGTCGTCCAAAGTCTGAGGAAATCTCAGAAAGCGAAGAGCTTAACCGATTGCTTCCTGCCCTAGAAAGTGTGCATAAAGCATTTCCTGAGGCAATCATCTCTGCCGATACCTATCGAAGCGGTGTAGCAAAAGTCGCCATTGAACATGGCGCCTCCATCATCAACGATATCAGCGCAGGCCACCTAGACCCACAAATGATACCGACCATTGGAAAATTAGGTGTACCCTACATCATGATGCACATGCAAGGAACACCACAATCAATGCAAGACAATCCAACGTACGATGCTTTGATCACCGATATACTCGATTATTTCCTCGATCGCCTTAGACTAATCAAGGAGCATGGCATTCTTGATGTGATTGTTGATCCAGGTTTTGGTTTTGGAAAAACACTTAATCACAATTACGAGATTTTAGATCAACTATCAAATTTCAAAATGCTGGGGCACCCAATTCTAGCCGGATTGAGCAGAAAAAGTATGATCAACAAGGTGCTCGAAACCAAACCCTCTGAAGCACTGAATGGAACTACAGCATTGAATATGGTTGCACTTCAGAATGGCGCCAACATATTGAGAGTACATGATGTAAAAGAAGCGCATGAATGCATCAAACTCTATAGTCAACTCAATCTATCAAGATCTCTCTACGATTAATTGTATTTAATCTCTTGTTATCATTTTTACTTTTGACCGCTCAATTAATCTGCATCTTATGGCTGTATACCTGGATTTTGAAAAACCGATAGAAGAGTTAGAAGAGCAACTCGATAACCTAAAGCAGGTTAAGGAAAAGAGCAAACTCAAGTCATCCGAAACCATTAAAGAGCTTGAGAGCAAGCTCATCGCCACTAGAAAGAAGATATACAAAAACCTCACGCCTTGGCAAAAGGTGCAGGTTAGTAGACACCCCGAACGCCCATATACGCTCGCATATATTGAAGCAATCACAGGAGGAGACTTTATAGAATTGCATGGCGATAGAGGGGTTAGAGATGACAAGGCCATGGTTGGCGGACTAGGCAGCATCGATGGAAAGTCATTCATGTTCATAGGCCAACAAAAAGGGGTGAATACCAAAATGCGCCAGTACCGAAATTTCGGTATGGCCAACCCTGAAGGTTATCGCAAGGCGCTGAGATTGATGAAGTTGGCGGAAAAATTCAATCGTCCGATTGTCACTTTGATTGACACCCCAGGTGCTTATCCAGGGTTGG
>JALRDM010000282.1 GCA_023262195.1 Salibacteraceae bacterium
TATTCCGTTTCGCCCTTCTTTATCTTAAATAAGGAGAAATTGAGCACGTTGGGCAATGGAAATAAGAAGTCAAAAAAGAGGTAAAACTTCTTCACTCGAGTACCAAAGAGTCGAGCGGGAATAAAGTGCCCCAACTCGTGCAGGGTAACCAATATCGATAAGCTCAGGAGCAGCTGCCCCGCCTTAATCCAAAATTCTGTCATATTGTATCTATAATCTCACGAGCTAAGGCGCGTGCCTCGCTATCCGTATCTAAGTATTCAACCAACGTAGGATGAGAAAGTTGTGTGCAACGTTCCATCGTTTTTGCGTTGATTAAGTGTATGTCTAAAAACTTGATTTGATCTTTCAAAAAAGCATCTACCGCAATTTCATTTGACGCGTTTAATATGCATGGCATGTTTCCCCCTGTCTTCATGGCTTCAAATGCTAGAGCGAGGTTACCAAAGGTTTCCATATCTGGCTGCTCAAATGTGAGGGACGGGTAATCGATAAAGTTAAACCTTGGAAAATCGCTTGATAAGCGGTCAGGATATCCAAGCGCATATTGAATGGGAAGTTTCATATCCGGCAATCCCATTTGGGCTTTCATACTACCATCAGTAAATTGCACGATGCTGTGAATAATGCTTTGTGGATGCACAATCACATCAATCTGTTCTGGCTTGAGGTTGAATAGCCACTTGGCCTCAATAACCTCTAAACCCTTATTCATCATGGAAGCCGAGTCAATGGTGATTTTGGCACCCATATCCCAATTAGGGTGTTTCAAGGCTTGAGCCTTTGTTGCTCCGAGTAAATCTTCTCGCCTCTTTCCTCTAAATGGCCCACCTGAAGCTGTTAAATAGATTTTCTCAATCGGATTATGAAACTCCCCCGCCAAACATTGAAAAATGGCACTATGCTCTGAATCTACAGGATATATGTTGACTCCTTTTTCGGCAGCTGCTTTGGTAACCAATTCACCAGCTACCACCAAGGTTTCCTTATTAGCAAGGGCTATCTGCTTACCCGCTTCTATAGCCTTTAAGGTTGGTTTCAAACCGGCAAAACCCACCATTGCTGTGAGCACAATATCCACCCCTGACATCTGAACCACCTGTTCTAAGGCTTCTGCCCTGCAATATGTCTTAATATCCAACGGCCACAGCTCATCCTTTACCTGTGTGTATTTGCTTTCATCAGCAATCACCACAGCATTTGGCTTGAATTTTTTAGATTGTTCGATGAGGAGGTCAGCATTGCCTCCGGCAGTAAGGACTTCCACCCTAAATCTATCGGGATTGGCTTCGATTACCTCGAGTGCCTGAGTTCCGATGGATCCAGTTGATCCACAAATTGCTATTCCTCTGCGATTATCCTCTTCCATTTTTTAAAGGCGCGCAAAGATGGGGCTTAGGTTTGGATTGCCACGGTCAACGCAATCAATTTTCGTTAAACCCATCAAGCAACGCGATTGAACAATTTTGTATCTCTTTGAATGTGTTTCGAATCCCAGCGCTTATTCTCCTTTCTGTTTTACTCGCATTGGCCATATCTGCGTGCGATGAATGTAGATCGGTAAAATGTGCCAATGGTGGTGTATGCATCAATGGAGACTGCGTTTGTGAAGATGGTATCGCTCGACCATTCTGCACTTTAGATACTTGCTTGGAAGCATCATCTTGCGTGAATGGAAATTGTGAATATGGGTTCTGTGTTTGTGACAATGATTGGAGTGGAGAAGCTTGTGATGTAAGAATATATAAAAACCACGCTGGCGGCTATTTCGGAGGGTATTCATGCAACAACACATACATAAGCACAGCTACATTAGAACTATCCGAAGTGAATCAACGCGATTCGTTTGAGTTTTTCGAAACTGACTTGAACTATCGCTACTTCGCAATATTTGTAACAATCGACAGCTTTTACGTTCCGCTTCAGCTTGTTCGAAATGCCCAGCCCTTTGTTTATCTCAGTGGAAATGGATCCATCAGAGAAAACGAAATAAACTATGACGTGTTTTACGAAACGCTCTACACCACGCATACTGAATATACCAGCTGCGCTTTCGAAGGACTGAAGCGCTAGTTTACCCTTTTCAGTTGATAACTATGCTCACCTCTAAACGGTTGATCTCTGGCCTCAAGTGAGACAATCATGGAGCTATCAGATTCCTGTAGATAGAAGATTCTTGAAGGAAAACCGTGTTCTTTATTTTCAAAAAGCCAGCGATTGGTTGAATCTGTTACTCCCGAGTAAAGCACCAAACCTTGAATCGGAATTGATACAATGTATGCTGGAATTCCATCAATTTCTTGAAGAATGATTTTCTCAGAAAAAATGGTATCCCCTCCTTCTATTTCAAAACCCTCACCTTCAAATCGAGTTTTGTTCCAACGCCACTGCTCAGTGAGGACAACCGATCCGTTCTGACCCAGCCATTTTCCTGACAGCCACCGAAATTGATCTCGAAATTCTTGATTTTTTTCACCCATCTGGCATGATGAAACCAAGGTAGAAATCGCTAATAAAAAGACGAACCTTATGTGGTTTTGCATGATTCAAAACTAAGATATGCGTTGAAAAGGCAGCACCATATAAGCTCACACTTATTTGGAAGTGTAATGGGTACATTTGCCTCGCGATATGAATCCTTATAAAACTGTAGCTTTTCATACCCTTGGCTGTAAGCTAAACTTCAGTGAATCGAGCACCATTGCCCGATTGTTCGAACAAGGCGGCTATGCGACAGTGGGCTTTGATGAACGACCAGAGATTTTTGTAATTAATACGTGTTCTGTTACAGAGAATGCAGACAAAAAGTGTCGAAATCTGGTACGTAGAGCAAGAAGCAAAAACCCAGAAGCATTTATTGCAGTGATTGGGTGCTATGCCCAATTAAAGCCGAAGGAAATTGCGGAAATCCCGGGGGTGAACGTGGTGCTTGGGGCCAATGAAAAGTTTAATATTTTAAAACATCTTGAACATGAGCGCTCTGAGGATGGAATTGCCCACATCGAAAATGGACACATCAAAGAAGTGCGCGATTTCATTCCCTCCTACTCCGCCAATGACCGTACCCGTACATTTCTGAAGATACAAGATGGCTGCGATTATTTCTGCTCGTTTTGCACCATTCCTCTGGCACGCGGCCGAAGCAGAAATCAGAGCATCGAAGAAACGGTGAAGGTTGCCAAAGAAGTTGCCGCTCAATCGGTAAAAGAAGTGGTACTCACTGGGGTGAATATTGGCGACTTTGGCCAAGGTGGTGATGAAGACTTTTTGAAGCTTATCAAAGCGCTTGATCAAATTGACGGAATTGACCGATTTCGCATTTCGAGTATAGAGCCCAACCTCCTGTCCAACGAAATCATTTCGTTTGTGGCAACCAGCCAAAAATTTGTTCCACATTTGCATATACCAATGCAGTCGGGATCGGATGCCATGCTCAAGAGTATGCGCAGGCGTTATGATGTAGCCCTCTATCGCAATCGGATAAGTCACATACGTTCGGTTATGCCCGATGCTTGTATCGGTGCCGATGTAATTGTAGGTTACCCTGGAGAAACGGATGCTGAATTCAACAAAACGGTCGAATTCATCAAAGAACTTGACATTAACTATCTGCATGTTTTTACCTACAGCGAACGCGCAAACACCACTGCTTTGCGAGTAGAAGACGTGATTCCAGTTACTATCCGACAAGAACGAAACAAAATACTAACGCAAATTAGCCACAAGAAAAAGCGTGCATTTTACGAAAGCCAGGTTGGCAGCAGCCATACGGTACTCTGGGAAGCTTCGGAAAACGATGGCATGATGCAGGGCTTTACAGAGAACTACATCAAAGTGCAACGCCCTATGGATGAAGCGAAAATCAACACAGTAGAGATGGTAACGCTTGTGGACATTGGCCGCAATGGTGCTATCAATATTGGCGTGGACTCGGATATGATGGTGGTATCCTAATCACTGCAGATAATAACCAATCGGTGTTTATCACTTAATCTTTAGTAAAAATTAGAAGACCAAATTGGTCTAGATTTGCTCTGTGACCTCAAACGATCGCCTTATCATCTTTGCTCGAAAAGCCGAGAAAAGTCAGCTTAAAAAGAAGCTCGTAGATGATATTGGAACCGAGCAAGCGTTGGTAGTTCATCATAAGTTACAGCTCTACACCAAAGAAATCACCCGAGTTTTAAATTGTGAAAAGGCCGTGTATTATGCAGATCAAATAGACCACAATGATTTGTGGGACAACATGATTTACGATAAGGGACTACAACAAGGCGATGATCGAGGAAGCAGAATGTATGATGCGTTTACAAGAGCTTTCGCTGATGGAAAACAACGAGTGATTATTATCGGCACCGACTGTATTGATTTAGAATCACACATGATCAAAGAAGCCTTTGCGGTGCTCGAAAGCAATGATGTAGTATTGGGGCCTGCGCGCGATGGTGGATATTATTTATTAGGAATGAAGAAATTTCTTCCCACGCTGCTCACAGATAAAAACTGGGATTCTGAGGACTTGCTAATGGACACCATTCTCGATCTAAAGCAACTCAACGCTAAATATTATTTGCTCAAAACTCTTAATGACATTAATTCAGCAGACGATCTCGATCGGTTAGCAAAGTTTCAAGAACGATCTGAAGATTGGTTTTAAGGCAAGAGTTGATGTAATCTATGTGTGGAATTACTGGCATCGTTAGCAAAGGAAAAGGAACTCAACAAAAGTTCTCTTTGATTTCGCAATCAAGCCAAAAGCTAGCGCATAGAGGCCCAGACAACATGGCTCATTTTATAGAGGCGCCTGTGGCCTTTGGTCATACTCGATTGAGCATCATTGATCTCAACGAACGTTCAAATCAGCCCATGCATAGCCTATCAGGCCGGTACAGCATTGTATTCAATGGTGAAATTTACAACTACCAAGCCTTGAAGCACGATTGTGAAAAAGCAGGTATTCAGTTGGT
>JALRDM010000237.1 GCA_023262195.1 Salibacteraceae bacterium
ACTCCACATCGGTCAAGTTGTAGGACTCCATGGTTGTTCTGAGGTCTGCATTGTCTTCGAGCACCCTCGGCTGAAATTCAGGTTCATCATACATATTCATCGTTACCGTTTGTGGGGTGTTCGCATCTTGATGATAGAGAATGTGGTAATCAAATGTCTTGCTGAATGATACTCGGCTTGTTCCATTCTCTGGACTGATCAGCGTTGGTTCGCCACCGTTGATACTGACAAAATAGATCTCCGTATCAATGGGCTTGTTTTTGCTTGCGGAGAAAAATAGTCGTTGAGCGTTAGGTTCATATCCTAGGAAACTGCGCACTTCCCAGTCGCCCGATGTGAGCTGCTTTTCATTTTTACCGTTGAAATCATACTTGTATAAATGAAAGAATCCATCTTTTTCTGATTTCCAAATAAACCCAGCATTATCTCCAAAAAATGTGAGGTCGTCACCAATCTCTATATAGGTCTCGCTTGTTTCTTTATAAATGGATTTGGTGGCCATGGTTTCGGTTTCAATCAGCACAACCTCCAACTCATTTTGCAATCGAGGCATTTTGATCACGGCTAAAAACTGGCTTGTTTGTGACCACTTAATCCTAGGAATGTACTCGTATTCGCCAAGGTTTGGTGTAGATGTCTTCTTCGTAGTGAGGTCATAGATCTTGATTTCTACCTCGGCATTCTTTTCACCAGCCTTTGGGTATTTAAAAAGATAGTCTTCCGGATAAAGTCCGGTGAACTTTTGCATGTTATACTCAGGCACCTCTGATTCATCGGTTCTGTAATAAGCGATTTTGGATCCATCGGGCGACCAGAAAAAAGCCTTACTAAACGCGAATTCTTCTTCATAAACCCAATCGGCATATCCGTTGATTATTTTGTTCTTTTCACCATCGTTGGTCACCTGTGTGGTCTCTCCGGTTTTGTAGTCTTGAATGAAAAGGTCATTGCCTTCCACGTAGGCAATTTTAGACCCATCGGGCGAGAAAGTAGCATTGCGCTGTTTTCCTTTTTCCTTGAGTTTTCGTGCCTCCCCATTATCCAAGTCCACAATCCAGTATTTGGAAATCGATGACCTGCGATAGATGGGTTCAACATCATATTTAAGCAGCATGAACTTATCGTCAGCATTAAATTCATACGAGCTAAAGGTGGCTTCTCCGTCTCCTGAAATGTCCTTGAGGCCAGCTTCAGACATCACTTGTTTAACCTCATCACCGGTAGCATACTCATACATGGTGACCGTGTTTCCATCCTCGGATTGACCTTGTATTGTGTAATGGTTACCATCGCTCATTGAACGAATCCCATACACCGATTTTTGACGAAAGGTTCCTTTTTTCCATATGTCTTCGAGGGTGATTTCTTGGGCTGCTGCTGATATGGATAGACCTACCAGACCAATAGCAATGAGATGCTTAAAATTCATATTAAAAATTTGAAGATGGCCGAAAGTATGGAAATGAATGATGATACAAATTGAATAAATCTTGACTTGTTACCCTTGGGTCCAAGCGTTGGAGTATTATAATTGAACGATGAATGAATTCTTGGATCAGCTCAATCAAATTGTGGGCGAGCCTTATGTATTTTCTGATTTAGAAACCAGAACGGAATACGGTCATGACGAAACGGAAGACCTGAGTTTTCCGCCATCAGTTGTTGTGAAGCCTGCCACTGTGGACGAAGTAAGCCAAATATTAAAATTGGCCAATGAACATGAGATAACAGTCACACCCATAGGAGCGCGAACAGGACTGAGTGGAGGTGCCTTAGCCGTCAAAGGGGGCATTGGCTTGAGCATGGAGCGATTCAATAAAATCATTGAAATTGATGAACAAAACTTACAAGCTACTCTGGAGCCCGGAGTCATCACGGAAGTGTTTCAAAATACTGTTAAGGAAGTAGGGTTAATGTATCCCCCCGATCCCGCCAGCCGAGGGAGCTGCTTTATTGGCGGAAATGTGAGCGAAAATTCTGGAGGACCTAAGGCTGTAAAGTATGGTGTTACGAAAGACTACGTATTAAATCTCGAAGTAGTGCTAACATCGGGAGAGGTGATTTGGACAGGCGCAAATACGTTAAAGAACAGCACAGGATACAACCTTACACAACTAATGATTGGGAGCGAGGGCACGCTCGGGGTAATCACCAAAATTGTAATGCGACTTATTCCGCACCCAACAAACGATCTATTGATGCTTGTTCCATTTAACTCGGCAGAAAAGGCCTGCGAGGCGGTGAGTGCCATTTTTAGAGCGGGTATTATTCCATCGGGCATGGAGTTTATGGAGCGGGATGCCATTGAATACGCTATGGATTTCATCGGTGAAGAGCCGGTGCCTTTGCAGCCAAGTGAACAAGCACACCTGCTAATTGAAGTGGATGGTAATAATGTCGATCAGCTTATGGCAGATTGTGAGCAAATCATGCAAGTGGTGGAGCAATTTGATTGCGGGGAAATTCTATTTGCTGAAGACCAAGCGAAAAAAGATCAGCTGTGGAAACTTCGCAGAAGGGTAGGCGAAGCCGTAAAGGCGCAAAGTGTCTACAAAGAGGAAGATACCGTAGTACCGAGGTATCAATTACCTGCACTATTAAAAGCCGTAAAAGAAGTAGGAAAGCTTTACGGATTTCGGAGTGTGTGTTATGGCCATGCCGGAGACGGGAATTTGCACGTGAATATTCTGCGCGATGAAATGTGTGATGAAGATTGGGATAAAACAGTAAAAGTCGGTGTGCGTGAGTTGTTTCAACAGGTGAAAGCCCTAGGAGGAACTATTTCTGGTGAACATGGAATTGGCTACGTACAGCGTGATTATATGGACATCATGTTTTCGGAATCGCACCTTGAGTTAATGCGCTCCATAAAACGGGTTTTTGACCCTAAGGGGATATTGAATCCGGGTAAGATTTTTTAGAACGGTAGTTTTTCGGTTGAATAAATTATTGTGTTTACCAACGCGTCAAGGAGAACTTTCATGATGCGCTTTTGTTGTCTTCGGTTGTTCAGAATATCTCAGACGATTATGACATTTTGATGATTTATTCTTTTGGATTGTACAATACTCTTGCAGCCTGAAATTTTTTATGGTCGATTCCCGATTGTCAATAGGTAGAAAAATAAGCAGTATCTTGATCAAGAGCCGATTTACTCTGGTTTTGTTAGCGCTCTTATTTGCAGGCTTTTCCTATAGTCAAGAAATTACCCAAAGCGTTAGAGGGCAGGTTTTAGACGCTAGATACAATACACCAATTCAAGATGGTTTGGTTCAGCTCATTGATGTTCAAACAAACGATCCGCTGTTGACGGTTGAGACCGACTCCAATGGTCGTTTTGTGTTTTCTGAGGTTCCAGTAGGTAGAGTGCATGTTAAAGCAGGGGCGCCATTTCATGTGGTAGAGTTTAAAGAAGATGTATTGGTTAATTCGGCACAGGAGGTGATTGTCGAGTTTAAGCTCGAATACAGCCTCAAAGAGCTTGAAACCGTTGAAATTGACGCTACTACCATGCGTGGTGAACCAATCAATCGAATGGCTATTGCCAGCGCTAAGGTCATTACTCCTGAAATGACCGAGAAGCTTGCGGGTAGTTGGGATGACCCAATGCGTGTAGTAACGGCTTATGGCGGGGTGGTTCAGCAAAGTTCAGGATTCAACCACTTTTCCGTTCGAGGTCATTCTCCCGTTGGTATGCTTTATAGAGTAGAAGGTGTGCCTGTTTACAACCCAAACCATTTTGCAGAAATTGGTGCCACCGGAGGTTTTGTGACTCAATTCAGTTCAGCACTGTTGAGTACATCCGATTTTTACTCTGGGGTTTTTCCGGCCGAATTTGGCAATGCGACCAACTCTGTCTTTGATTTCCGTTTCCGAAAAGGGAACAACCAAAATCGGGAGCATTCATTGAATGCAAATGTCTTCGGACTTGATCTTGCTACAGAAGGTCCTTTTTCAAAAAACTCCAAAGCTTCATATTTGATCAATTACCGATACTCCACCTTAGGTGTGTTGGCCCAGATTGTAGATGTTGGGGGTGTAAGGCCTCAGTATCAAGATTTATCTGCCAACATTTACTTGCCTACTGAGAGGTTTGGAGACTTCAGTGTGTTCGCCATCGGAGGGCTGAGTAACCTTTTGATCGAGGCTGAACGAGACACTGCCGAATGGACCGAGTTTGGTTCTCGTGTTGAGCGACAAATTGGAAGTAACTCCGGAACGGTGGGTCTTGTGCACAGAATTCCTGTGAGTGAAAAAGGGTATATCCATTCTGTTTTGTCAGGTTCTATTGGGGAATATTTTGATAGCTCAGATTACCTTGAAAGAGATTTGAGTTGGAGTACCTATGACGTGGCCGACTACAATACGAATAGAATCACTTTCACCACCGACTATAATCATCAATTCAGCAAAAGGCATTCAAATAAAACGGGAGTCATTCTGAGTTACATTGACCACGAATATCTTGGGCAGTATTACAACAGAACGGGAGATACATTGGTTGAATTTGCCAACACGCAAGGTGAAGCCATGCTTGTCCAAGCATTTACTCAGTCAAAGTTTGCATTGGGCAATAAATTTGAATTCACCGGTGGTGTGCATTATATCCACTTGCTGTTGAACAATAGCTTTGGAATAGACCCAAGAGCGGGCCTTTCTTACAGACCAAACTCTGCCACAAAATTTACCATAGGCTATGGGCATCATAGTCGAGTTGAAGACCTCTCGGTTTACTACACCCGAGACCGAAATGGAAATTTGATAAACAATGATCTTGGTCTGCTGAAATCTCACCAAGCTGTGATCGGAGCTAGCAGAATGCTTACTTCATCACTGCGTTTGTCGGGTGAGCTTTATTACCATTATCTATATGATGTGCCCGTGCAACAGAATGGTTCCTACTCAGTATTGGGCCTATTTGGATCTCTGCCAATCGGAGATTTGGTGAACGATGGTTTTGGTGAAAATTATGGTGTAGAGGTTAATCTACAACGATTTACTGTCAAAGGCTTTTACTATATGCTTTCAGGAGCACTGTTCAATGCTCGCTATCGCGGAGGAGATGGAGTATGGCGCAATACAGAGTATAACCAACGCTATTCTTACAACCTTATAGCTGGAAAAGAATTTGAGTTGAAACCTAAGGATAACAAGCGAAGGCTACTGGGGGTGAATGCGAACTTCAGACAGTCTGGTGGTGTGTGGCTCACGCCAATTGACCTTGCTGAGTCGAGGGAAGTTGGTTGGACAATTTTAGACCAATCCAATCCGAATTCATTGCAGCAACAAGAACAGTATAATCTTGATTTCGCAATTATCCTAAAGAAGATTCGCACTAAGGTTTCTAGTGAGCTCTCGCTGAGTATTAAAAACCTTACGAGCAATCAGGCGGTGTTAACACGCGAATTTGACCCAGACTCCGACTCCATCATTGAAAGAACGGATTACGGCGTTATTCCAGTAATCGGTTACACACTGCACTTTTAATTCAAAATTTTGGTAGGTCAATAAATTCTTAGGCAGGCTTACTTTCGCGACCCATATTTACAATTATGAGATTATTCCAAACGCTTTTCTTTCTGTCTTTCATTGTTACTGTTGGCTGCAAAACCGAGGTCGCAGAGTCGACTGATGCACAAACTGCCACCGTATATGCAGAACCTATTCATAGCTACGCTGAACCAAATAAAGCTGTGGTAAATCACCTCGACTTAGATGTGGCTGTAAATTTTGAAGAGAAGGTGATTGAAGGGTCCGCTACTTATGATATTTCTGTTCGTAAGGGAGTAGAAAAAATTGTTTTTGATACGCGAAATCTTGAAATCAAAGGAGTAATGGTTGATGGCGTTTCTACTGAAGACTTCTGGCTGGGTCCAGAAAAACCGTGGATGGGTATTCCATTGGAAATTAAGGTTTCTGACACAACAAAGTCAGTCACTATCGAATATGCAACCACCGATGGAGCAGATGCTTTGCAATGGTTAAACGCAGACCAAACTGCTGATAAAACAGCGCCATTCTTGTTCACACAATCTCAAGCCATACTTGCGCGTACATGGCTTCCATGTCAAGACAGTCCAGGCATTCGATACACGTATGATGCTAAGGTTTTAGTTCCCTCAGGAATGCTAGCTCTTATGAGCGCTTCTAACCCAACAGAAGTTGACTCATCAGGCATTTATACGTTTAAAATGGAGCAGCCTATACCAAGCTATTTAATGGCTTTAGCCGTGGGAAATTTGAACTATAAATCTGTGGGCGAAGTAGCGGGTGTTTATGCCGAGCCTTCCGTGTTGGAATCAGCTGCCTATGAATTTGAGGATATGCAGAAAATGGTAGATGTGGCATCTGAAATGTATGGCGAATATGCGTGGGGAAAATATGATGTACTGGTATTGCCACCCAGCTTTCCTTTTGGTGGGATGGAAAACCCAAGGCTGACTTTTGCCACGCCAACAATATTGGCTGGAGATAAATCACTTACTGCATTGGTAGCGCATGAGCTTGCGCATAGCTGGAGTGGAAATTTGGTAACCAACAGCACTTGGAATGATTTCTGGCTCAATGAAGGATTTACCGTGTATTTTGAATTGCGCATTATGGAAGAAGTGTTCGGTAAAGAATATGCCGATATGCTCGCCATACTGAGCTGGCAAGACTTGCAGCATGAGCTCGAATCAATGTCTGACCAACCAGAAGATACCAAACTGAAACTTGAATTAACCGATCGTGATCCCGATGATGGCATGACCAGTATTGCTTATGATAAAGGATACTACTTCCTGCGAACCCTAGAGGAGAATGTGGGTAGAGAAAAGTTTGACGAATTTTTGAAAGGACACTTTCAATCAAATACCTTCAGCACGATAAGTACTGAACGATTTTTAGAAAATCTAAAAGCAGACTTGCTCAATGGAAGTGAGGAAAAATATGCTGAGCTGAAGATTAAGCAGTGGGTTTATGAACCGGGCATTCCATCAAACGTAGTAAAGGTGGAATCGCCATTATTTGCGCAAGTAGAGGAGCAGCTTAGTAAGTTTATCGAAACCAATGATGTCAATGCCATCGATACGGCCAATTGGACCACACATCAATGGTTACACTTTTTACGCAATATGCCCACAGAGGTGAACATAGAACAGATGCAAGCGCTTGACTCAAAATTTGGCTTTACCAATACCGGGAATAGTGAAATTGCCGCAGTGTGGTTTGTTATGGCTATCGAAAATGGTTATGAGCCTGCGAATCAAGCTATAGAGGAATTTCTGATTCGTGTTGGTCGCAGAAAGTTCTTGGCACCAATCTATGGAGCCATGGTCAAGGCAGATCCTACACTAGAAAGACCTAGAGCAATTTATGAGAAGGCTAGGGCCAATTATCATTCCGTATCTACCAACACTCTTGATGCGATGTTGGAAATCTAAATCAAGCAGATGAGTAAGCTCGACTTTGATTCACCGGTAAGTTTTGAGGATACCTCAAACGCTTTTGCGCACTTGAGCAATAGCGATCTCAGATTCAACTATTGGATTGTCAGATTAATGAATAATGCCGGATTAACCAACCTGAGCACATC
>JALRDM010000255.1 GCA_023262195.1 Salibacteraceae bacterium
ATAGGCTCATTGGTATTGTAGATGTGAACAATCATACGGCTGCATCTGATTTCATATTTCAGCATTTAACATCAGCCATTAACGAAGGCCATTTTAGCGGACTTGCCACGGGTAGTGAGTTATTAAAACACATCGTGGATATTTCCGAAAGGCTTTATGAGCAGGGAGGGTTAAGTCAGAAGATTAAGTACACTTTAATCTGTCAGGACATAGTATCAGGACACTTTACGATATGTACACACGGTGCTCAAGCCTATCAAATCACACCCGATCGTGTGATTGACTATTCTTCTAAATCTGAGGATTCTGTGAGGATTATTCCTGTTGAAAATACAGGTAAAATAATTTTGTCGAGCAAAGGACTTGTTGATCAACTGTCACATGATGGCACCCGAAATTTTTCATCCAAACGCGTGGTGCAAATTCTTGACAAGGCAAAGAATAATTTCTCGAAAGAAATAATTTGGGAATTAAGAAACGCACTTACCGAATGGAAGGTAGATATGGATCAAACCGATGATATAACAATAATGATATGGGAAATTTAAGATACTTCTTTTCAATTTCGATGATCGCATTGCTTGCTTCATGCGGGCCAAACGATAATGATTCAAATAACCAAACACCAATAGAACTTGAGCAAAGGCCAAAAGATTGGGTTTCCAATCAGGCAATTAGCCTTTCTAGAGATTCAAGTAACGCTTGGCCTACGTGGAAAATTACAACCGATAAGCAAACTGGTCAGAGCATTGAGGCATTGAATGCTCAGTTGTGGAAGCTCGCATTCAGTGGTGATGTTGCTGTTTATGAGGCTAACATCTTTGGGGAACCCGATTTAGCTAAACCCCTTGACCCAAACTCATTAGTGAAGTTTCTATCAAAGACTGATACCACATATCAAGAAGATATAGAGACCGGAGAATTGTTTCCAAAGGTGGTAGAAACGAACTTTTCAGAGCGAGATGTAAGCGCCATGGTTGCTTATGTGACCACGGTCAATGCGGAGAACCAGTTTGAATTTCATACTCAATCCATAGGTCTTGGTTCTAGAATATTTAATGAGCGTGGCGAATATCGTGGCATTAGGCCAGCGTATTTTATTCAAATGGAAGGCCTCGGTGGCTCAGATGAATCGATGAATTATAGGTTGAATATTGAGACGGACTCAACGGGTATTTTTAGGTTATCATCCATACAGGCAGCCAATGATGCTTCATCGGATTTAATCCAAGAAATTGGAAATGCCATGTACGACTCAGAGCTGGGACTCGATTATCGTAATCACCACCTTATTGCCGTGCTGCGAAAGCAACAGGCAATCTAGCTTCTTTTTGAAAGATTGATGAATAATTCACGCCCCAACCGAGGTGGAATGCTATTCATGGCTTCTTCCATGATTGTTGGGTGAAACAGTCCTTCGAAATAGGTTTCATATTCCTCCTTCCTACCACCAAATGGTGGCCCATCGTGTTCGAATATGGTGTTGAATAAAAGCCCAACCAGCTTACCATTTTCGCCAAGCAACTCCCAAGCTTTTTTTGCATAAGCACCTCTGAGCGTTGGATGAAGGGCACAAAAAAATGTTTGCTCTACAATGATGTCATATTCACTATCGAGCTTAAAGAAGTCAGCATGTATGGCCTGAGAACGCGGGAATTTTGGAAATCGAGTAAGAAAATTGTCTATCGCGGTCTTACTGATGTCTACCACATGAACATTGCTGAAACCCTCATTTACTAAGTGCTCGGCCTCATAAGCATTACCGCAGCCCGGAATTAAAATTCTGAGCTTTTTGTCATCAATTTGGTTAAAGTATTCCACGAGTGGAGTAGACGCATAGCCAATATCCCAGCCCGTTTGCTTATTTAACCAGCGATCATCCCAATAGCTCTGATTGAGTTCCTCTTTTAATTTAGTCATTAGAGGTATTGTCAAGTTTCAGAGAATGACCCATTTTTTCTTTTTTGGTTTGCATGTACCGTTGGTTGTGTTCGTTGGTATCACACTCCACTGGAACCACCTCTGTG
>JALRDM010000337.1 GCA_023262195.1 Salibacteraceae bacterium
GGTATAAGAAGTTTCTCGCATCCATAAACTTGGCGCTTATTTCCTCAACTAGATCATTGGTCTTGAGCGCAGCTTCGATTTTATCCGGAATACCATTGAGCTGAAGCAGCAGTCGTTGGAAACGCTTTCTGTCTATCGCTCCATTTTCTCCTCCGAGCATTAATGCAAGTAGACTTAATACCGTTACTTGAGCAGTAAAGGCCTTGGTACTAGCCACGCCAATTTCAGGACCGGCATGCGTATACGAGCCACCATCGGTAACCCTTGAAATGCTCGAGCCAACCACATTGCATATTCCAAGAATGGTAGCTCCTTTTGATTTGGCTAGCTCCAGTGCCGCTAATGTATCTGCCGTTTCGCCCGATTGAGATATGGCGATAACCACATCGTTTTCAGTGATGATAGGATTGCGATATCTAAACTCGGACGCATACTCCACTTCTACAGGAATTCTTGCAAGGTCTTCGATTAGATATTCACCCACCAATCCAGCATGCCAAGAGGTGCCGCATGCTACTATAGTAATACGATTAGCGTTCAGCAATTTTTGGGTGTAATCGCTCATCCCTCCCAGATGCACCAACCCCGAGTTAACACGAAGGCGACCTCTAAGGCTGTCTTTAACTGACCTAGGCTGCTCATAAATTTCCTTGAGCATGAAATGGTCATATCCACCTTTTTCAAGTTCCTCTAGCTGCAATTCAAGTTCTTGGATGTATGGGGTCACTTTGTGCTTACCAATGGTATAGAGCTTCATATCACTGCCAGGACGCAGCTCGGCTATTTCTCCATCTTCAAGGTATACCACATTCTTGGTGTACTCAACGATAGGGCTTGCATCAGAAGCTAGATAGTAATCATCACTAGGACCAATTCCTATAACCAATGGACTGCTTTTCCGCGCGGCAATGAGCGTGTCTGGCGCATTTTTATCCATCACCACAATGGCATATGCCCCAATGACTTCGCGCAATGATTTTCGCACCGCTTCGCCAATGGAAACATTCTCTAGTTTTTTGATTTCTTCAATCAGATTAACCAACACTTCTGTGTCGGTTTCACTCGTAAATGTGTATCCGCGATTGATTAACTCTTTCTTGATGCTGTCGTAGTTCTCAATAATGCCATTGTGTATCAGCACTATCTCACCAGACATACTGGTATGCGGATGTGCATTTACATCATTTGGGGGGCCGTGTGTTGCCCAACGAGTATGGCCAATACCTACAGTGCCCTCTGTCGACTTTTCGCCAACGTGGGCTAACAAGTCAGACACCTTACCCTTGCACTTATGTGTGATGATTCCGTCTTGCATCAGCGCCACGCCTGCGCTGTCATATCCTCGATACTCAAGGCGTTGTAGTCCTTTGATTAGTACTGGATACGCTTGGTTTTTGCCTGTATAGCCAACAATTCCACACATGTCTTAATTCTTTAAATCAGTATGATATAGCTTGAGCACAATATTATCTACACCTTGAATAACATTATGGGACGTGTCGTTACCGTTAAGAACAGGCACTTGTGCATTCAATGTTAAACCATAGTTGATGTTCTGACCATTCTGAGCAGCCTGAGTAATGCGCTGCACATGTTGGGTTATATCGAAGGTGTAACTATTGGTTAGGCGGGAGTAGATTCCATTTGCTCGCGATGGACTTTCAATAAAGTCGGGAGTGAGGGTTTCTGAACCATCTTTTTCCAACTCCAACAAGAAGAGCCTTGGAGACCTGCCCAAAAACGCTGGTTGTTCATCTGCCAAAGTAAAATCCAGCGTTGCTTTGGCTATCGCAGAAAACTGTGACTGACCAAACGACTGTAATCCTGGAATGTTGATCTGAGCCTTAGTGCCTGACATACCTTGAACGAACAACAAGTCTTGGTTGGTCGAGCTTGAATTCAAGTATGACTCTACCAGTGAACCACTATAGTCATGACTGAATTGATTGATTCTGCTGCAGTTAGAGGTAATTGGTAATTCAAGCCTTTCTTGCTGGTCCGCAGGGGTGTGGTAGATGAGGATGCTCGATTCTCCCGTGAGAAGTGCAAATGAATATACGGCCCCAGCGTCAACTTCGGTACCCTCAGGTATTCGAATCATTAAACCACCGAAATTAGTTTGAAGCTGATTTAAATTAGTCCAACCCTCACCGCCTAGGTTTTCCATAAGATATTGCCCAAACGAGTTTTCCAGTCTAATTCTGAACACAAGTGGTAACCGCTCCCTTTCCACGCCTGATTCTATTATGGTAGAATCAGTAACCTTGATTTGTCCTTTTCGTTTAAAAACAGATGAGCCTAAAACGGTTTCTTTCAAGTCTGGATCAAAGTCAGAGAAGTATTGATCTTCTAGTATGAGAGGCTCCTTCAGCTCTAATACTTCAACAGGTATTTCTGATGTGGGATCCCCATAAATCTTTATCGGTCTGAGCTGTAATACAATTGAATCGATTTTGGTCGCATCAAATCCATCAGTATTGCTAAGCAAGCCCGTTTCGGCATCAAAGTTTAGAATCAAATTACTTTCAGAATAACCAAACTCATCCGATTGCAGTGCGCCAATGTAGGACTGTGCTTCATCCGACCTTTGTGACTTACCAGGAATAGTAAAAGCTTGAACCGTAAAAGTGTCTAAGAATTGAACTGTATCGAATTGACCCTCAGGTTGAAGTTCTAAACCTAAAAGGGAATCGTTTCTGCACGAGGTTACAACTGCGAACAGGCTATAAAAAATAACGGTCTGCCATACGACAAACCGTTTAATGAGTTCAGTAATTAACTTAATTTGAATCACTCTGCAAGCACGCTATCCTGCGCCATTACTTCAGTATAAAAGTCGTCAAAGACGCTCATGAGATTTTCTTCTGGTTGGGCATCCAACACTGGCTTGTCTAAGGAAGCTACATAGGCTCTGATTTCATCGTTGATATCGTCACTGGCCAAAACAATGGCGTCAGCATATTTTGCTCCGAGCTTGCAGATATTTGTATAATTCGGCTCTTTAATTAACCCCAAATCTTCTTCAGTCATGCCATCATACAACATCTTTTCCCACATACGCGGGTCAAATGACTCTTCAAACTCCTCTCCGTAAATCGAAAAGACAACTTTGGCGTCTGCGAAGAGTGGATCATCCGCATAGAATGTTTTTTGAAAAACAGCCATGAGGGAAGAGAACCATCCGTTAACGTGAATAATTTCTGGCATCCACCCCAGTTTCTTTACCGTTTCAAATACACCTCTTGAAAAGAAAATGGAACGTTCATCGTTGTCTTCAAAAAACTCTTCGTCTTCATCCCAAAACGTAGCTTTTCTTCTAAAAAACTCTTCATTATCAATGAAGTAAACCTGCATACGGGTGGGTTGAATGGAAGCTACTTTGATGATGAGTGGGTGATCTGTGTCAT
>JALRDM010000340.1 GCA_023262195.1 Salibacteraceae bacterium
GAAATCAATTCTTCGTGCTTGATATATCAATGAGAGAACATCAAAGGTGTTGTCTTCCAAATCACTGGTATCAACCCTTATAGGGTTTTCTTTCACCTTTAAAACCGAGATCACCCGGTCTCTCCTTTGATCGAAAATGCAGTCTTCCTTCATGTAAAAAGAACCTTCATTGATATCTCGTTTAAAACGATATGGTGACAAATCCTGAGCATCTGCATAAGCCTCATAAGTGTCACGCACGGTATAAAACCATTCATATCTAGGGTGCGTCTTACCTTCACCAGTGAAGTGCAGGCAGGGTTTATTCATGAATTCATCCTCTTTTACACTGAACGTTACATCTCCGGCACCAACCCAAACCCCCATGAGGTAATAATAAACAGCATAGGTGAGTGACTCACCATGCTCAAAAGGTAATTCTTGTGAAACTGCCTTCCATTGGATGCAGCAGACACTAACCAGACTGAGCAGAAATGCTTTCACCTTAGTTTGCATTTAGCCCAAGCTCCTTAAATATGTTGTCATTGAGTAACTCAATGGCTTTCATCGTTGCTAAATCGCTTTTCGCGATGATGTAATAATGATCTTCATAACCATAGAGGTAGCGCGCCATTATTTCTTTCACATCTGCAGTAAGTTCTTGTTTGGCTAATTCAAATTCGTCATCCTCAACGTTTATTTGACGATGAACCGCCATTCTTTTAAAGGCATTGAGCCAATCTTGGCTGATGCTATAATCATTGGTAAATTTCTCAATCGTGGTATGTTGATCGAGGATGTCTTTTCTATTTGCCTGCACCAATCGAATTGCAAAATAATATGGTAGGCCTTTCTTGTAAAGCTCTTTTGATAAGTCATGCATTTTAGTGGTATCGGCCGCTATAAATCGATCAGGGATAATACCACCTCCACCATAAACTTTTCTTTTACGGGGAGTATAGTATACTAGGGTGTCGTTTACCTTAATGGAGTCTTTGTTTAATAATTCTCCACTCAGTTTGCGTTTCTTCAGGTCGCTTTTATATGCTTTTAAACCCTTGTCATATGGTTTTTGGATGCTACGGCCAGTAGGGGTATAATACCTCGAAATAGTCAAGCGCATGGCCGAGCCGTCATCATAATCGATTGTTCGCTGGACCAATCCCTTACCATATGACCTTCTTCCAACAATCAACCCTCGATCCCAATCTTGAATGGCACCTGCCACAATTTCGCTTGCCGAAGCTGATCGCTCGTCAATGAGCACAACAAGGTCTCCATTGGTAAACCGTCCTCCTGAATTTGCGAATGTTTCTTTTTTTGATTGGTGCAGACCTTCTGTGTAAACAATGAGTTTTCTGTCTTCTAAAAACTCGTCTACAATTTTTATAGCCGCATTTAAATATCCTCCAGAATTGCCTCGCAGGTCAAAAACAAGCGATTTCATGCCTAGCTTGTCCAATTTATCAAGCGCTTGTCTGAAATCTGAAACACTGCTAGAACTGAATCTTGTTAATTTAATGTACCCAGTTTTTTCATCAAGCATGATTGCTGATGCTATACTGGACACGGGCACATTGTCTCTAGTAAGAATCGTGCTCAATGGTTCGCCTGATCTTAAAATATCGAATGGCTGATCGGTGTTTTTTTCATCCTTAATTCTTTTTGACATGGCATTGGCACTGAGGTTTTTTCCCGAGAGCGTATCGCTACCAACTGCAATGAGTTGATCTCCAAATTGTAACCCACCTTTATCAGCGGGGCTGTTTTCAATTACCTCAACCACCGTCAATGTATCCTCAATTACCCGATATCGAATTCCAATTCCCTTGTAGCGTCCTGAAAGTGGTTCATTAGCCCGTTGATATTGCTCTGGATTCATATAAACAGAGTGCGGGTCCAAGTCTTCAAGCATGCGTTGAATACCATGCTCAACAATGTCATAAGTCTCAACACTGTCCACGTATTTCTGGTCAATGCTTCGCAAAAACTTATCAAGTTTTTGCAAGTCTGCACTTATGTCGTTTTGACCATGCATCATGAGCGAATACAGGAATGCAATAATGATAGAGATGATGTTACTAAACCTCATGCTAAGAGTTTCCATCAAATAACGACAGATTCAGCTAATTGTTAGATGGACATAACATTTTTTGGATGGGCTTCTAATTAGTCATAACCTTCACCAACACGGGCAAATGATCACTGTAGCCTCCAAAATAGCCATCGCGACTAAAATATCGACTGGGCAGAAAGTCGTTAAACTCTTTGTTTTCATAAAGCATCCAACGATGTTTCACAATCGTTCCTGAGTTAGGTGTGATTTTAAGCTCATTAGATGAGTCCTTTAGAAAGTGATTGCTTACAAGTATTTGATCCATAATATGCCACTCACCCAAATATGAATGTGTACCTAAACCTTCCTCATGTAAATATTTGTGCACACTAGTGAGGCATGGATCTTTTTTTCCTTTACATCTTTCAAGGTTCATGAGGCTCTCATTGCTAGGGTAGTCATTAAAGTCTCCCATCACGATAATGCTCGATTTTGAAGTTTGTTTTCGATAGGTAGCGATGGTCTTTAAAACCACATCTGAGGCTGCCATGCGCTTCCAGTTAGACTCTTCTGCACCTCCATACCTCGATGGCCAGTGATTAACAATTACCCAAAATCGTGCTTTGGTTTGGGTGTCTTCTAGGTGAACACAGAATACGGGTCGAGTAGGGCGCTCTTTTTTTAGATCTACCTGATGAACTTCGGTTTCAATAATTTCAAAGCGCTGATGGACGATTAACGCATTTTGAATACCTCTTCGGTCATTGGTGCCGCTGGTGAGATAAGTGTACTGCTTGGCGTTATTAAGTTGAGAAAATAGCGCGTCAAGTGCTACTGTAGACTCTACTTCACAAAGACCTATAATTTCTGGCATACCACCATCAACGCTAGCGTTTATAACACTGGCAATGTTTGCCGCTTTATTATTGAAACGTTCTGTGTTGTATTCTAATTTTCCGAATGGAGTGTAGTCTTCATCGATTGTGTATGGATTATCGAGGGTGTCGAAAAGGTTTTCGACATTGTAAAACATTACTTCAAAATTACCTTGGGCTTTAAGGGCTGTACAATCGAATAGAATGAGTGTGATGATTGCCAAATAAAGCATTCGGTCAACAATGATCATGTGCTAAAGAGTTTCAATGTGTATTTAAGCAGCTTCTTATTTCCAGGAGCACCATGTCCAGGAATTACAGTTTTAACTTTTGGGTATCTGCCCATAACTTTTTCCAGTGTTGCAGGCCATTGTTCTAGATCTGCGTCTGCCAAATTTCCTTTATCGGAACCAATACTCTTTACAATGCATCCACCAAAGAGCATTCGTTCGGATGGAATATAAGCTACGATATTGTCTGTGGTGTGTGCAGGTCCAAAATAATGGCACTCTACTTTCTTATCACCAACGGAAAATTCGAGTGAATCTGTAAAATAGCGTTGAGTGCAGTTATAGCCTTTTAGCCCTGCGAGCTTGCATGTTTTTTTGTGGCTTATAGTAGCGCAGCCCGTGCCAACAAATGAAGACAGTCCGCTAATGCAATCTTCATGGAAATGGTTGGCAACGAAATATGTTACCACCGCATTTTGCTCCTCGTATATCCATTTTAGCAAATTCATCGAAGCCTCGTTTCCCACAGGTGTATCAAACACTGCAGCTTCACCATTGGATATAAAAACCAGACCATTGCAAGCGATTTGTGCAGACTGATAATTTATGTATGATATGTGAAGGTAGGTGTGGGGTGATAGTTTAACGATATCTAGGTATGGCGAAACTTTTATAGTATCGGGTTTGGCCATTCCCACAGAGGCGAAAAAAATAAGTAAAACGCTAGTCCACCAATTCACTGTTCGAATGTACCATGAAGAATTTGATTCTTGGGTCTCCGAAATAATGGGCATAAAAAAAGCCTTCGTAAAAGAAGGCTAAGGGAATAGTGACCCAATCAGGACTCGAACCTGAAACCTGCTGCTTAGAAGGCAGCTGCTCTATCCAGTTGAG
>JALRDM010000355.1 GCA_023262195.1 Salibacteraceae bacterium
GCTTGATCAATCGTTCGCGTTCCAAATAGATCATTTAGTCCTAAGGCAACGGAATCGATATGTATCGGAACCAATGGGAATTCCTATGTAACCTTTGACATCTAATATGAGGTTGTCGTTATCTTGAATGAATTCTCCATCCACCATAATGGACTTCGCCTTTTCGGTAGGTAAATACACATTTGCCACAGTGTTTACGGGTATGGTTACATCGAGTAGGAATGTGTCCCCGTGTATTTTCCAATGCGATTCTATTTTCCCTGCGATGGATCGATATTGAGCGCTCGCCCAAGTTAAGCCACCACCGATTACGGGTTTAATCCTTATCTGTTTGAAACCTGGTTCTGTAGCTTGAATTCCTGCAATGTGTGTGTAAAACCACTGCCCAACCGATCCCAATGCCGCATGATTCAAAGAATTGTTTGGATCAGGATTCATTCCTGTTTCCCTAGAATATCCATCCCATTTCTCCCAAATGGTGGTGGCGCCATTATCAATTTGATAGCCCCAAGATGGTAATTCCCTATTCTGTATGAGTTGATATGCCAACTCAATGGAGTCCATTTTGACAAGTTCGTCAAGTATTAAGGCTGTTCCAAGTATACCAGTAGAAAGGTGTTTGTCTCGTTTCTCGATCAAATCAATCAATTGCTGCTGAACGATTCTTTGAGTTTGGCTGTCAACTAAACTGTAAGCGAGAGCATATAGGCATGAGGTCTGGCTAGAATCAATCGTGTGTCCAGCCTCATTAATCTGATAGGTATTAAACACTTCATTGATGTGCTCACCCAACTCTTTATATTTCCGATAATCATTGTGTTCACCAAGGTGATATGCAGCCTCGCAGAAATTATTGACACTGTGCTTAAAATACGCTATTGAATTGGTCCTTCGGCTGGTTGGATCATTGTAGTGCTGCCAATCTCCATAGGTTGACTGCGTATTGAACCAATTAAATGTACGCAATGCCAGAAAATCTACCCACGCCTTCATCTCTGGATAGTACCCGCGCAAGATATTAGTGTCACCGTATAAGTGGAAAAGCTTAAGCGGAACCGATGTAATCGCATCGCCCCAGCCAGAGGAAATAATTGGCCTTACCACAGGAGCGGTTGAAGGCAAGTACCCACGTTCGCTTTGCGCATGTACCAATGATTGCAGCCATTTATCATAGAATGTTAAAACCTCCGAATTAAATGCTAAGGTAGTCAAGATCACGTCCGCGTCAGCCGCCCAACCGAGCCTTTCATCCCTTTGTGGACAATCGGTCGGTATGTCGAACATGTTTGAATTTATACTCCTTATAATATTTTCATTGATTGTATTAATCAATGGTGATGAACATGCGAACTCACCCACCCGATCATTGTTTGAAAACATCACTAATCCAGTCACACTTGGCTCATTCAAAGCACCTGAACTTTGTATTGAAACATATCTAAAACCCCGATAGGTAAACTTCGGAGACCAGCTAATCAATCCCGATTCATCAGCAATGATGGTATCTGAACAGCGTGCGCCACGAAGGTTATTTCGATACAGCGTACTGTCCGAATTGAGCATTTCAGCATAATTAACCACGACCGTATCTCCGCCATTAACCCGTGTTTCAATTCGAGTTACACCAGCGAAGTTTTGCCCAAAATCAACGATATATA
>JALRDM010000295.1 GCA_023262195.1 Salibacteraceae bacterium
AATACTGGTGAATATTGGGTTGAAGCTTCTACCGGTTTTTGCTCAAGCATTGACACGATTAACGTGGATTTTAACCCACAATTGGTGGAGCTGGGTGATGATTTTGTAGCATGTGGAAGTGCTCAACTTTCCGCTCTTGGGGATTATGAATCCATCGCTTGGAACACAGGAGACACAACCAAACAAATCATTATTGATTCTTCAGGCAGGTATCGAGTTACGGTTTGGGATAAGGGCTGTAAGGATGTTGATACGATCAATGTGGAGGTGCAACACTTAAAATTTGCCTTAGATACAGCCATTGCATGTGACATAGACAGTGCTATCCTCAGTGCTCCCGTTGAAAATGAAGCGATTTATCTATGGAGCACAGGAGATACCGTAGATTCGATTGTTGCCCTAGAAAATGGTGCGTATTGGGTGTCTGTTAGAACTCCACATTGCAGCAATACCGACACAGTAGAATTGTTATTTATTTCTACTCCAAAGTATAGTATCGGGGAGGATACGGCAATGTGTATTGGCGAAAGGTTGCGTTTAAGTCCGGATAGTATATACGGTCAAGTAAGCTGGAATACGGGTGACACAATAAACAGTTTGGATGTGCTTACCTCGGGTACCTACATTGTTACTCAGGCATATAAGTCCTGCCCTCGACAAGACACCATTGAGGTGACCATGCGGTCCTTAATTGCTGATTCACTCGGTATGGTAAATAATGTAATGACCCCCAATAATGACAAAATCAACGATGAATTGGCCTTTTACATTGAACCCGAACTCGTGACTGACTACCAATTGTTAGTCTATGATCGATGGGGGTTAAAAGTTTTTGAAACAACGGAGCTATTGGAAAGGTGGGATGGAGTTAGGCCCAATGGCGAACCCGCACCAGATGGCACCTATTTCTACATCATGAAAGCGAAAACAGTTTGCATTCAGAAACCTTATTTAGAGGTGATGGACAATGTTACCTTGTTTCGATAAGCCGGACGATTTTAGGATTTGGTACATTTTAGTACCACCTCAGTGGTCGAGTAACCGTTTCTGTTACCAGCTGACTCATCAAATTCCAGTATTGAAAACTTGAAACCTTGATTCTTTAACCGTTGACTTAATCCATCCATCGAGTAGATGCGCACGTGGTCTTCTTGTCCAAAGTGTTCAAGTCGTGCTTCAGGGGAGGTAATGGCTTCATTCTCGTAGATATCGCCTTGCTTGAATGGGGTTTGTATCAGGCAGGTTCCCTTATCATTCAAAACGCGAAAAAGCTCAGACATAGCCATCGAGTCATTAGGCACATGCTCCAGGATATGATAGCAAATTATAAGATCAACCGATCCCGACTCCATGGGTAGCTTGGTAATATCATACTTGTGATCGGCTATGAAGTCATCAGATAAATCAGTAGCGATGTAGTTGATCGTAAGTTGATGCATTTTTCGATACAGGCATCTTGATGGAGAAAAGTCGAGCACAGTTATGTCATCATTCAGCCCCATTTGGTTCAGGATATTCCAGAGCCTGCGGTTTCTTGCAATGCTTCCGCACGAAGGACAGATGGTGTGACTATCACTCTCTATAAATGCGCTAAAGGAACCTTCACAAACATTGCAATACACGTTGCTTCCAGAATATCTTATGGCGTAGAGCTTACGCAGCCAAGGCTCTGACTTATGAAGCCATTGGCCAGGTAAAGCCTTGATTAATAAGTTTTTTATGGCCTTATACATACTATCGAGTGCGAGCCTGAGTGTTTGATGATGACCACATCCAAGTTGCTCAACACTGGTGCGTTTAAAATTATGATCGGCTCAAAATTACCCACACTTTCACTACCGTACTTTGGCTTCCGTTAAACTATGGCAGAATACGGTATCAGCACCCTTAGCATTATTCCTGGCAGGAATGAACCGGCAGATGCCGCT
>JALRDM010000373.1 GCA_023262195.1 Salibacteraceae bacterium
GGAGGTAAAATCGTTCACTCAGAATTAAGGGGTGATGCTCCCGTTGAGCATGATGATTAGTATATAGTCTGTTTTTGCGCTTCAAAAATGAAAGTAAATGGCTTGTTTCATTCTTTTTCCTTGATGAAATAGAAGCAAAAAATCAAGGCTGTAAATTGCTCAAATTCATCTTTTCACTTCGCCAAAGTTCGGTCGGGTGATTTCCGAAGCGAGTTCGGAACTTCCCGATCTCACTAAGGCTCAGTTTCAAATTCAAAAATTTGATCAATTTAAGGCCAGTTCAAACGGATAACAAGTACTCTGGTGAAAGTTGCAGCTTCACAGTGCTACAGAAAGATCAGTGCGGAATTGCGTTCCGAAAAAGATTTGTCGTTTGCGGGTTTCTCTTATGAATCAGAAACAACGATCAAATACTTCTCGCTAGAGCAATCATTCGGAAAGGAGTATGAAGCAATAGATTTTGCTGGGTTTGGAGGACGGTTCGTCCGACAAAAGCACCTTGAAGATGCAAAAGCGTTTTTGTTTCGTTTTTGCGCTTCAAAAATGAAAGGATTGTTTTCGCAATGAGTACGGTCTAGTTCTCGACCAGCCCACGCCAGAGCGTGGTGCTCGAACTGACCTGGCAACGCGCTTTTAAAGTCAATGTTTAATGGAAACATTCTTCTGCAAAAAGTCGCACTTCGAGACTACCGATGTAATATCGGTACCTCAGCGTAACTTTTTGATTGACCAATTTGAGACTATTTCTTTCTCGCTATAAACTCCATCATAAATGGCGTAATGATCATAGCCGATGGGTCGGCCTCAAGTTTTGGCCAAGCATCGAAAAACGCTTGCTGTTCTTCGCGGGACAATAGGCCCATTTCGATCAATTGCTCTGAGTAGATGTGCAGGAATGTTCCTGGCCATTGCCAAGTCAATTCGTCTGGACTTGAAACACGTTCCAGGGGCGCTTTGTGTTCGATGGAGAGATTATTTTCTACAAACATTTTCGGAAGGTGCGGGGCAATGTCAATTTCACTCGGCATTACTCTCCAGCTTTCCCTGCACGCTTCAATCATGGTTCGAACTGCGTTTATTTCCGGAGTAATTCTGAAGGTTCCCCATTGAGCATATTCCTGAATCATTAATACACCTCCAGGTTTCAGCAATTTTGCCAGCTCGGCAATGATGGATTTAACGCCCGTTACCCAGCTCAGCACCCAGCGGCAATAGATGGCATCAAATTGATTGGGTGCCAATTGCAATTCATTGACCGAGCCTTGAATAAAGGTAACATGATCGTATCCACGTGCTTTTGCTTGTTGATTTCCGTAGTCAACAAATGCCTCCGATATATCAAGCGCGGTCACACTGCCATCGCTGTTGACCAATTCAGCTAAATCGAATGTGGCGAAGCCAGGTCCAGAGCCGAGGTCTAACACATGCATACCGCGCTGCACATGGGCGCGTTGCCAGAGTTTTGCGGCATCGGCAGCCCAAACCCTGTGCTGAAATCCGAGCCGTTCAAGCTCGGTTTGGTGTGTGCCTAGGATGTATGGTTTTTCTGACATGAAAGGATGATTTGTTTCCGCCAAAAGTGTGTGTTTTTGATTCATCAGCGACTTTTAAACAGCTTGAATCGTGCGCTGTTTCTTTAATCACTATTTCGCACCTTCGCTCGCTTGGAAATCAATTTTGAATATAGTGCTGCTTGGCTTTTGCTTTTGCTGCCTGCCATTGGGGTTTTGGTCTGGTGGATGTATTGGGCTAAGAATCGAGGAAAAGATCAATATAGCGGCTGGTCTAAAGGTCTTCGCTCGGCAGTTTCCGCACTGCGTTTGCTCGCTTTTTTGACGCCTCGACCGGCTTGTGTCGAAAACGAGTGAGGCGGGCATTAAGTGTTACCAAATCTTAGTGTTACCAAATAGAGCGCCGTAACTGAGTAGCTTGCGTCATTTAGGCTAATTATTGAGAGTCTGATCTGTCTACCGATTCACCCTGTTTGTACCGCTCAAACCACGCAAGAATATGATCGACTTTGCTAATCAGTCGCGAGGGTCTACCTGCGATACCGTGCGAGGCACCGGGCATGCGGATCATCACACTTTCCACGCCTTTTAAGCGCAGTGCCTGATAGAACTGCTCGGTCTC
>JALRDM010000390.1 GCA_023262195.1 Salibacteraceae bacterium
GTATTAGAAGCATCTACTTCCCAACCACTAATCTGGCCATGTGCGATGCTGCCATCGGTGGTAAAACTGGGATCAACTATCATGGTATCAAAAACCAAATTGGGACCTTCCATCTGCCTGAAGCCATTGTTCTCGATGTAAATTTTCTCAACAGTCTGCCCTACCCTCAGCTGGCCAGTGGTTTGTTTGAAACGGTAAAACATGCCATGATTGGTGACGCTGAGCTCTGGAACATGATCCAATCCCAAGATTTTGATATCAAAGGGCAGTTGCCTCTTGTGCAGTCCATGAAAGTGAAGCAAAACATTGTAAATCAAGATTTTAAAGAATCGGGTATTCGACAAGCACTCAATTTTGGGCATACGGTCGGTCATGCCGTGGAAGCCTATGCAGCCGAGATCAAACAAAATCTCTATCACGGTGAGGCGATAGCGTTTGGAATGCTTGCAGAAGCATGGATTTCAAACAAACTTGTTGGCCTTAGCGCCAAAAACTTACATCAGCTAGAAGTCTTGATTTTAAAACACTTGTCTTTGAATAAAGACTGTTTTGCAGAAGCGGAATCTTATCTTGAATTGATGAGGCAGGATAAGAAAAATAAGAACGGAGCCATTGTATGTTCACTCGTTGAAGACATAGGCAAACCCATCATAGGTAAACCCATTGAAGAATCGCTTCTAGTAGAATCCATTCAGTTCGCCAAAAAACAATTGGTCGAATGAGGTTTACGCTCAAAGCCAAAACACATTCCCTTCGTGGAAAAATTAAGCTCCCAGGATCAAAGAGCATCTCAAATCGTGCCCTTATTATCAATGCCCTTGCTGCTCGTTCGTTCGAGATCCAAAACCTAAGTGAGGCAGACGATACTATGGTGTTGAAGAAAGCGCTTGAGCGGAACGATCTCATCACCGATGTTGGACCTGCTGGCACAGCGATGCGATTTCTAACTGCATACTATGCCATTACTCCGGGAGTGCACGTGCTCACTGGGTCAGAGCGAATGAAACAGCGGCCTATATCCATTTTAGTAGAAGCCCTCAGAAAACTCGGTGCACGAATAACCTATCTTGAAAAAGACGGTTACCCACCCATACACATTGAGGGCCGCAGGCTCAATGGTGGAACCATTGATATTGATGGCAACGTAAGCAGTCAGTTCATTACTGCCTTAATGCTGATCGGGCCAACACTCCCACAACCATTGACCATAAACATCAACGGAAATCCACTTTCTAGACCATACATCATCATGACCAAAACTTTGATGGAACGGTGTGGAGCACAAGTAGGCCTAGAGGAAAATGTAATCACAATTAACCCCGGTCGATACCGGTCTCATCAATTCGATGTTGAAAGAGATTGGAGTTCAGCTGCCTTTTGGATGTCTTTTGCTGCCTTGTCTAGAAAGGCTGACCTATTGCTCGAGGGGTTGTCAGAAAACAGCATTCAAGGTGATATTGAATGCATCGAAGTATTTAATGCCCTTGGCGTTGAATCAAAATTTGTGGACGGAGGTCTCAAAATCTCTAAGAAAGCGATTGATAGCCAAAGGGATCTGATTAATTTTCGCAATCACCCCGACCTTGTACAGCCCGCTGCCATTGCCGCGGCTGCACTTGGTTTGGACCTCAAATTAGCAGGACTTGACAACCTGCGTCTCAAAGAGTCTGATCGCATCCAAGCATTGCAAATGGAGTTGGCCAAGGCCGGATTCAAAACTTCTGTAGAAGATCATACCCTGCATTTAATCGGAAGTGCGAAGTCATCAATTAAACCCGAGCACTTCGCAGCGCATGACGATCATCGCATGGCCATGTCACTGGCATCGCTTGCCATGGTGATCCCAGAAATCGTCATACACGATCCCATGGTGGTTTCAAAGTCATACCCTAGCTTTTGGAACCAAGTAGAAAAGTTTGTGGACGTGCGTCCAGGGAGGTGATTTATCCTTAATGTTATATATATGTTGAGTGCCTCGCAGGACTAGGGTCCACAGAAATCTCCCAAGGCTTCGTGTGCTGGCTCAAATCCCCTCGAATCTGCGGCCTCCAGATCATCGCAACCTTCGGGGATTCGATAGTCCAAAATCTTTGCTAAACCTCGATTAAATTGAGCCTCCACCATTTCACTATCAAGTTGCATCGCTTGAGTATAATCTATTATGGCTTCGCTGTAATCTCGGAAGAGCATGTGTATTTTTCCGCGGAGCATCCACGCATGAGCATCCCGTGGGTCTATTTCAATGGCCTTATTTGCATCAATTAAGGCATTCTCATAGTCACCAATCATTTTATATGTAAAAGCTCGGTTATACACAGCATTAAAGTAGACCGTGTCAAATTGATTCATTTTGGTGTAGTCATCAATCGCGCCTTTGTAATCGCCCACTTTTCTGCGTGTAAGTCCCCGCGCGAAATAGACTGGAGCAATGGAAAGCTGCACGTCAATAGCCTGATCAAAAAACCGCAAGGCCAAGTCTTCCTTGCCCATCATTTTATACGCTACCGCCTTGTTGTAAATGGCGAGGGCAAAATCAGGGTTCAAATCGATGGCTTTATTGAAGTTATCGATTGCAATTTCCAAATTCTTCTCAGATAGATCAATCAGCCCAAGAACATCATAAGCGAGCGCTATGTCATTTTGGTCGAGTACCAACTCAATTCGGTTACGCGCTTCAACCATGTCGCCTTCGAGATAGGCAATTAAGGCCATTCTTAGGTCAATATTGCTTTGATCGATTGCCTCTTCAGTGACGGCCGCGTCTGCCAGCACCTCCAATTCGTTCTTTGCTTTAAGATACTCTCCTATTAAAATATAACCATCCACCCGGTGATCGCGCAGCAGACTATTATCCGGATCCATGGCAATGGCATGTTCAAGATTTTCAAGGCCCTCCCAATAACGATCGGATAGAAAATCAGCTTTGGCTTGATCATCAAGCACGTAGCTGCTCGATGGGTTGATCATGGTTGCCCGCTCATAATCCCGTTTTGCTTCGGTTGTACGCCCAAGCCTCGAGTAAATCGCTGAGCGCTTCATATAAGCATCTGCATAGGAATTATCCGTTGTGATTGCGTTGGTATATTCGGCAATGGCATCTTCAAAACGTGCAGACCGAAGAAAATTATCACCGTTTTGCACCATGCGCATGGCTTCGATGCGCTGCGGACTTTGAGCGACAGATGTAAAAGCTATCACTGAAAACAACAGTACAATTGTGAGCTGTTTCATGTTTGTATCACCCCCACATTATATGGTTTTACATCTCGTTCATGGCTCGCCATTTCAATACCCATGCTAACAATAGATCGTGTTTCTAACGGATCAATGATGCCGTCCACCCACAGGCGCGCTGCAGCATAATAAGGAGAGGTCTGTTTGTTGTATCGATCCGTGATTTTATCCAACAAGGCTTTTTTGTCTTTGTCTGTAATCTCTTCGCCCTTCGATTTCAACGAAGCCATTTCAATTTGCAGTAAGGTATTGGCCGCTGACTTCCCACTCATAACCGCTAAGTTGGCTGTTGGCCAAGCATAGATTAACCTTGGATCGTAGGCTTTACCGCACATCGCATAATTTCCTGCTCCGTAGCTGTTTCCCATTACAAATGTGAATTTCGGCACTACGCTGTTGCTCATGGCATTCACCATCTTGGCTCCATCCTTAATGATGCCACCCTGTTCTGAACGCGACCCAACCATGAAGCCTGTAACATCTTGAAGGAAAACAAGTGGAATATTCTTCTGATTACAATTCATTATAAATCGAGCTGCTTTATCAGCGCTGTCGCTATATATAACTCCACCAAATTGCATTTCTCCCTTCTTGCTTTTCACCACTTCGCGCTGGTTGGCCACAATGCCTACGGACCAACCATCGATGCGAGCGTATCCCGTAACAATCGACTTTCCATAGAGCGCCTTGTACTCTTCAAACTCAGAATCATCCACCAGGCGTTTAATGATATTCTTCATGTTGTATGCCTTTTGAGAAAAGATGCCATAAATTTCTTTTTCGTCAAGCTTTGGAGGTTTTGATTCCTTTCGATCAAATGGAATGGTGGGTTTACCACCCGTTTTATCCATAATGGATTTAATCTTATCCAAACACTCTTGATCGTCCTTGCATTTATAGTC
>JALRDM010000411.1 GCA_023262195.1 Salibacteraceae bacterium
AATCAAAGGGGGTTTTGTTTGTAAATCCCCTGAGGTTTTGTCGGCTCGCCTACACACTCAAATTATTTTCGCAATATGATCTGTATTGCAGAAAGTGGATCCACAAAAACTACTTGGGTGACTTTTGATGCTCGAGGTAGAGAGATTGACCGATCTCAAAGCATCGGACTCAATCCCTTTTTCGTGAGTAGCGATGAAGTAGCTCATATGGCTAGTGAAGTGTTTGCACAAATCGGTAATGAAAAAATTTCTACCGTTCATTTCTATGGGGCTAGTTGCTCAAGTGAAGCGCGGAATAAAATCATTGCTGACGGATTAAAGGAGGTTTTGCCCAATGCTCAAATCTTTGTAAATCATGATTTGCTTGCCGCTGCCAGAGCCACCTGTAAATCAAAAGCAGGCATTGCGTGTATACTAGGCACAGGATCTAACTCCTGCGCTTACGATGGGCTAGATATTTTGGATAATGTGCCTGCGTTGGGTTATGCATTGGGCGATGAAGGCAGTGGAACGGCCTTTGGTCGTAGGTTGTTGCAAGGATGGCTTTATCGCGAAATGCCGCCTGAAATTGAAAAGGCCTTCAACGAAACGTACAACACAGACAAAGAAGAAGTGCTCATCAATACTTACAATAAGCCTAAACCAAACCGCTATTTAGCCTCATTTGCAAAGTTCTATTCTGATTACCGAACGCACAGGTACATTCAGAACATCATCATGGAAGTGTTGCAAGATTTTGTTGATCGACACGTTGTGAAATATGAGTTGGCAAAAAGCGTAGAGATAAACTTTGTGGGGTCCATTGCGTTTTCTTTTCGAGATGAATTAAGTCGATGCTTGCAGCAAAGGGGACTCAGGCTAGGCCTTGTAATCAAAGCGCCCATTGATGAATTATGTAAATATCACATTGAGTCTTGAAGTTTGATCAGTTTAAGAAACTAATAGATCCCATACAGCAAATTGGGCCAATTGGAGAAAAAGCACACGAAGTGGTATTCCCCGAGATTGCCAAGTTTCGCAAAAAGTCACTTGCCTTAAATCCCAACCCTCGTTTGAGTGCGGTGGGGGCGATTTTTATACCCAAGGAAGAAGACACCCATATTGTGCTGATTGAGCGCCAGTCTTATAAAGGAGTGCATAGCGGGCAAATTGGTTTTCCAGGTGGTAAGGTGGAGCACGATGATTGTGACTTTGAATACACCGCAAGACGGGAAACCGAAGAAGAAGTGGGAATACAGAGCGAGAAACTTGTTAAAATCGGACAGCTCACTGAACTATACATACCACCCAGTAGGTTTTTGGTGAAGCCATACCTATTTATGCTCGATTATACGCCACAACTGGTGGCTCAACCTCGTGAGGTGAAGTCAATCTTATCGTTACCTGTGGAGGTTTTGATGCGTCCAGAAATATTTGTTGAAGGCGAAGTGCCTACAAGTAACGGGGTACAGCTTCATTCGAAATACATTCCCTTAGAGGGGAAGAAAATTTGGGGCGCTACAGCCATGATGCTCAGCGAGCTTCAAATACTTTTGCACCGTGCAATCAAAACTCAACATGGCTAGGTTTATCATTTTCGGAATTTTTATGTTTACTGTGCTCGTTTCACAAGCCCAGCAACCATTGAGTAAAAGAGATCAGAAAAAGAAAGCCGAGTTTGAAGCGATGATCGAGGCTGAGGAAAAGTACGAACTACTCAGAGCCAAAGCAGATAGGGCCTTCAGAAAAAAAGACTACGCAGAAGCACGCATGGCTTATGCCGAAGCCATTCAGTATAATAAGGAAGAAGAACAGTGGTTGATTTCGAAGGTGAATGACCTGGATATTTTGATGGCCGAAATAGTAGCACGGGAAGTAGACTCCATTACTGTTACTCCAAAAAAGCAGGTTCCGACCGTGAAGTCATCAGAAATTGCCACGCCCACGGAGCTCAAGCAAAGGGAAGAAATTGAATTCGAGGCTTCCGCTCAGGACTTAGATCCCGAACCAGAGGAATTAGCCGTGGTGGAACCTGAATTAATTGAACAGCCTGAACCGGTGGTAGAGGAAATAGAAGGAAAACCCGATTCGGTGATTGAAATGGTGGCTGCCGAAAAGCCTATCGTGGAACCAGCTCCAAAG
>JALRDM010000107.1 GCA_023262195.1 Salibacteraceae bacterium
GGGCGTTCAAGGAAGAAATTGTTCCAATCGAAGTAGAAGAGGTGTTTGTGAAGGATAACAAAAAACAGTCGAAAAAATATGTCTTCGATACCGATGAAGGTCCAAGACCAGATACGGCAATGGATAAGCTCGCTAAATTGAGACCAGTATTTGATGCCGAAGGGACTGTAACCGCGGGAAATGCATCCCAAACCAGTGATGGAGCAGCTTTTGTGATGGTGGTGAGTGAAAAAATGCTGAAAGAGTTGAATGTGGAACCCATTGCGCGATTAGTATCATATGCCGTGGCGGGAGTACCACCTAGAATCATGGGCATTGGTCCTGTTGAGGCAATTCCAATGGCACTTAAATCAGCGGGGCTAAAGCAAAATGATATTGATTTAATTGAGCTGAATGAAGCCTTCGCGTCTCAATCATTGGCAGTAATTCGAGAACTTGGACTTAACCAAGACATTGTAAATGTGAATGGTGGAGCCATTTCTATTGGTCACCCACTCGGCTGCACAGGTGCTAAATTGAGTGTCCAGCTATTCAATGAGATGAAAAGAAGAGGAAACAAGTATGGTGTAGTCACAATGTGTGTAGGCACAGGTCAAGGTGCTGCTGGGGTTTTTGAAATGTTGAACTAGAAAAATTACAAATTATGGAAGCAATTAAAGGAGGTGAATTCCTAATCAGGGCTACAAAGCCAGAAGAAATTTTCATACCTGAAGAGTGGGGTGAAGAAGAAAAGATGATTGCACAAACGTGCAGGGAATTCTTAAAGAATGAAGTTTTACCGAACGTAGATAAGCTGGACTCAATGGAGGACCCAGAGTTGATGCCAACCCTACTGCGTAAAGCGGGAGAATTAGGAATACTTTCTATATCAATTCCAGCAGAATATGGTGGAATGGGCATGGACTTTAAAACCTCCATGCTGGCTGCTGAAGCAGTCGGGGGAGGCCATTCATTTAGTGTTGCGATCAGCGCACACACCGGGATAGGAACACTTCCGATTCTATATTATGGATCTGAGAAGCAAAAACAGAAATACATTCCTAAGCTAGGGTCTGGAGAGTGGTTGGGCTGCTACTGCCTAACTGAACCCAGTGCCGGCTCAGACGCAAATTCGGGTAAAACCAAAGCTGAAAAAGTTGGTGAACAATGGAAGATCAACGGTCAAAAAATGTGGATTACCAATGGTGGATTTGCCGATATATTCACGGTATTTGCGAAGATTGAAGACGACAAAAACCTAAGTGCCTTTATCGTAGAAAAAGGAACCGAGGGACTATCCTTGAACCCTGAAGAAAAGAAAATGGGAATTAAAGGATCATCTACAAGACAAGTATTCTTCAATGATGTAAATATTCCTCTTGACAATCAATTGAGCGATCGAGAAAATGGATTTAAAATCGCTCTAAACATTCTCAACGTAGGAAGGATCAAATTGGCTGCGGCCACACTTGGCGCTGCGAAAGACGTGGTATCAGTAAGCGTAAACTATGCCAACGAGCGAAGTCAATTTGGTCGATCTATCGCTAAATATGGTGCGATTAAATATAAGTTGGGAGAAATGGCTATCCGCACCTACGCGCTGGAAAGTGCTGTTTATCGCATTAGTCAAAACATACAAGACAGAATCAATAGGCTAGAAAAAGAAGGCATGGACAAAGGAAAGGCCACGCTCAAGGGAATAGAAGAATATGCGGCCGAATGTGCTATGATGAAAGTGCTTGGTTCAGAGGTCTTGGATTACGTGACTGACGAAGGAGTGCAAATTCATGGAGGTATGGGTTACTCTGCAGAAACAATCGTAGAAAAAGCGTATCGAGACAGCCGCATCAATAGAATTTTCGAAGGTACCAATGAGATAAACCGAATGCTTACAGTGGATATGATTCTCAAAAAAGCAATGAAGGGAGAGCTTGACCTAATGGGTGCCGCGAAAGCAGTGCAAGATGAGTTGCTTGGTATTCCTGATTTTGGTGGTGATGATGAAGGATTATTTGCTGCCGAATACAAGCTGATTGAGTCCTTTAAAAAAGCCATTTTAATGGTGGCGGGTGCTGCCGCTCAAAAACTCATGATGGAGCTTACCAAGGAGCAAGAGGTGCTGATGAATATTGCAGATATGGCTATAGATGCCTACACTGCCGAATCAATCGTATTGAGAGTGCACAAGAGAATTAATCAAATGGGTGAGGCCAATCAAGAGGAATACAAAGCCATGGCTCAGGTTTATGTGCATGATGCTGCAGATCGCATCAACAAAGCAGGAAAAGAAGCCCTATTGGCATTTGCAGAGGGCGATGAATTAAGAATGATGCTAATGGGTATGAAACGCTTCACCAAGACTCAGCCCCATAATATCAAGAATATGAGACGTAACGTGGCAGAAAAACTCATTGCAGACAATAAGTACAAGTTTTAATGTGAAGTTTGATGGTTGAAAACAAGAAAGCCCTACCAATAGGTCGGGCTTTCTTGTTTCTATTCTCTGCTAGGATTGCCGTCTTACTGTGATCCAAGCGTCCCACTCACCTGCTGCAATGCACTTCATGCGCAGCTTATCTGCTTCAGATCGCTTTGTGAACTTAGGCGCCATTAAGAAGCGAGTAATGCCATCTTCATATCCTTTAATATCCACTTCATCCAAACCTCTAAGGAATTGGTAATCAAATCTACCTGGGTTTCGATAAGCGCCCACCTGAACTCTAAAGTAACAACCTGAGGCAATCTCTTCTTCGGTCAATTCTTCTCGATCTGGACCTACATCACACAAGCTTGGAGGAACTTCGTCTTTAGGCGGAAAAACAATCGGACCGGGTAGTGAATCTGTTCCGAAATCATATCTGCGCTCAATTCGCAACACACCCTGATTCATTTCTGGCACATCTATATTATCAACTTTTGGTGGATAACCATCTACAAGCACACTTATCTTGTATTGATGTCCTGGAATTAAGGAGTAAAAGAATTCTCCAGTAACGCTGTCGCCTCCCAGCGTTGCCAATTCATCGCCAGTATTGTTATCATAGATGGTTGCAATGGATGCACTCGGAACATCATCCACATACACCGTTCCAATAAGGAGAACCAGAGCGTTTAGGCGCTCAAACGTTCCCGGCCTAATTCTATAAATGTCGTGTAAGTTTTCTCCAGTTGCTCTGGCAGAAGAAAAGTATCCCCAATCTCCGTCTTCCGTTATATAATAAAAGCGGTCGTCATCGGTGGTATTAATAGGGTATCCAAGATTGATTGGCTCTTGCCAGTCTGAGGCTGCGCTGTCATATTTAATATAAAACATATCAAACCCTCCCATAGAACCGTGAGCCTCTGATGAAAAGTAAAATGAAGAGCCATTGGAATACATAAATGGAGCATCCTCATCAAATTCGGTATTAATCTTTGGACCCAGATTTCTAACATTTCCATAAGTGCTGTCTGGCTTTAGTGTTGCCACCCAAATATCTCTTCCTCCAAAACCACCAGGTTTATCACTTGAAAAATAAAGCGTTCGGCCATCGGGATGCAAAAAGGCGTGCCCTTCGTAGTGAGGTGTGTTGACGTCACCTTTTAGTTGTTCAGGTTTTGTCCAAAGGGTATCTCCTTGATTATAACTCACATAAATATCTTCCTCCACTTTATCACCGCTGAGGTAGATGTACATAATCTTATTGTCATAAGAGACACTCATCGGGGCTTCATGCCGGTCTGGGGTGTTTATTGTGTCAGATATGCTCTTGCCCTCACCGAAGTTGAATTGGTCTTCGCCACCTTGATGTTTCGCCACGAAAATATCCTCGTAATATTGCCCAATATCTGTGGTTTTAGTCTGGTCGTTCATGAGCTCACCCTTGCTGTCTGGCCCACGATTGGTGTAATAGAGTCGCTCACCTTTGGAAGCAATCACCGGACTGTATTGCGAGTTTTTATCGTTGCTTGGAGGTGTCAATATTGAAAGCGACAAGGCCAGCTTCCGCTCCATTAATTGAACACCATTTTCGCAGTTTTCAATGAGTCTGAGTGTCTCTATTCGATCTGCACCACTGGCTCCAGAAGTCGTCAAGTACTCATTATACATTCTAATGGCATCTTCAAACTGATATTTAAAGTGTAGCGCTCGGGCCATATAAAAAGTAGCCTTAGGATAATCCTTGCTCCCACGTAAATCCTTCAGAATATCGTAAGCCTGATCTCTGCCTGTAGCACGAAACACGCAGCTAGCGCCAGTCTTGTACTGCAGGTATGTGTCATTTGACCGAAGATCCCAAAGGCTATCGTAAATATGATAAGCACGTATATACTCTTCTAAATCAAAGAGTTGGTCCGCTTCATAAAGACGTTTCTTTATAGGGGCGGAAAGGGCTTCTTGTGAGTGTCCGATATGGGCAAAGCCTGCCATAAGCCCAATACACAGCAAAAAACGGAGGTTCTGTAGCATCAAAGGTCAATTGAATGCTATCAAAAGTATCATAATTGAGACGTTTTCAAAGCCATAGAATTGAGGTTTGCTAACTTTGAAATCTTAATGGATTGTGAACAGTTTGTCCTTACAAATGGTCTGAGAATAGTTTACATCGAAGACAAGACCATCCCTACGGTCCATTGTGGCCTGATGGTCAATGCAGGGTCTCGTGACGAACGCGCTAAAGAGCACGGCCTTGCCCATTTAATTGAGCACTGCCTTTTTAAGGGAACTAAAAATAGAAGAGCATTTCACATACTCACCAGATTAGATTCTGTCGGTGGTGAAATCAACGCTTACACCACAAAGGAAGAAACGTGTATATATTCTTCTAGCCTGAGTGAGCACTTTGACCGAAGTGCTGAATTAATTGCTGACATCGTGTTTCATTCTACATTCCCAAGGCGAGAAATCGAAAAAGAGAAATCGGTGGTCATTGATGAGATCAACTCCTATAAGGAATCGCCCGATGAGATGTTGCTCGATGAATTTGAAAGCCAACTTTATCCCAAGAGTTTGCTAGGGCGAAGTATTTTAGGGACCAAGGCTAGTGTATCAAAGTTTTCCGAAAACAGCATCGCAAAATTTGTAGATCGGCTATACACTACTGATCAAATGGTGTTTGCCGTAGTTGGAAATGTCTCTTCTAAAAAGCTTATTCGGTTTTGTAAAAAACACTTGGAGACAATTCCGAGAAATAGTCGAAAGTCCATCGATAGAAATACCCCATCTCGGGCACGTTTCGAGATCCAAAAAAACAAGAGTGTGCATCAATTACATGCCATATTAGGAGGGTCAACCATTGGCTTGAATAGTGAGAAGCGCAGAACGATGGTGTTACTCAATAACCTACTCGGTGGCCCAGCACTCAATAGTAGATTAAACATGAATATACGCGAACGCATGGGTTACTGCTACTACATCGAGAGCAACTACACTCCTTACAGTGATACTGGCTTATTTCAGATCTATTTTGGAACTGATGCTAAGCATGCAGACCGGACTAGTAAACTCGTGCAAAAGGAGCTTTTGATTCTTATGGATAAACCGCTCTCCGATAAGGCATTGAATGCTGCCAAAAAGCAACTTCTTGGACAAATGGCCTTATCACAAGAACAGCGGTCAAACCTTATGCTGTCTCTGGCTAAATCTGTGTTGCACTTCAACCGGGTTGATACCTATGATCAAATCCAAGAAAAGGTTAATACTATTACAGGGGCAGATGTGCAGCAAATGGCCATTGACACGTTCCAACCGAAGGACCTATCGACACTTATTTATGCTCCAAGAAAAAAATCTTGAACGCTTTCTTGACCTCAAAGCGTTAGCAGTTCTTGTGTTGCTGGGCATACTTCTTCCAGCTATTCCAATATTTCAAAATCCTACTCCTACCCTGTATCCCAAGTTGGTGCTCTGGGGTGTGATTAACATAGCTGGGCTCACCATTCTGAAAAACCGTGACCTTCCCCTCAAACTGAATGCACTTATTGCAGCATTCGTGGGCTTCGCTTTGTTACAATTACTAGGATTGCTTAGGAGCGACAATTTCGGTGAAGCACTCTTAAACATTGGGATAACCGTCCAAACCATTATCTCAAGCACTGTGATTGCTACATTACTTCTATCAGAATTGATAAATCTTAAGCACCTAAGCATTCTCCTTTGCTCGGTATTAGTGATTCTACTGGTTTGGGCGAGCGCCCAATGGATGCTTTCATTGGATGGCTTAACACTCACCCATCAGGCAAGCTATATGGTGAAAGCGAGTTTGGGGCATAGAAATCTACTGGCCCATTTTATCATGCTGCTAACGCCTGTACTGTTGCCTTTAATATCCAACAATCATAAAACGAGAGTTTGGTTTTTGGCCATACTCATCTGGAGTATTGTATTGTGTATTGCAATGCTTTCTCGCGGAGCTTTGATACTCACCATTCCCCTGTTCGCTGCCGCTTTATGGATTCTCAATAGCAACCAATCCATATCCAAGACTACCATCATCGCTACGATTGCCATTACTATGGTTGTCATCGGAGTCTTTCTAGCATTCATCCTCGATGATTTCTACACTATTCAGCATCAGTTTATCACTGCATTAAATATTGAAGAGGGCAATACGCGAGACCGATTATTACTGGCATACAGAAGTATACTATTGTTTCTCGAAGCTCCATTATTTGGAATTGGACTTGGCGATTGGCCCATCGAAATCATGAAATTTGATCAAACGGGCATGGCCACTGCT
>JALRDM010000200.1 GCA_023262195.1 Salibacteraceae bacterium
GATGCGTGTCATACAAGTATTTGTTGAGCTAGGCACAAATTTCACCTATATCGCAGTGATCTCGAGGCTAGGAAACCTAGGTTATGAAATTAGAATTGTGCGAAATGCTGCTTCCAAATGTGGAAATGGTGGTCAGATTAACTGGTGTTACTAAATTCGGTAGCACCTATGCCATCAACCAAGTCCTATTTCCTTGTTTCGGTCTTATTGTTATTTGTTAGTATAGGCATTGGGCAGGACGTCATAAATAATTTTGGTACTTCTCGAATATTGGTGCAGGTTAAGGGTAAGCTCTATATTGATTCTGCTTGGACCAAGCCATTGTCAAAAGTTGATATAAAAGTTGAGCTCTTAACCAATGCCTCTGAACGTTATATCAAGGGGCCCGGGAATAAGCCAATGATCAACCCAGATTTCGAACCTGAATACCAATTGGTAGGTATGGAATTGAGAAGCCATTTACCAATCATGCAGTCGATCTCGCCAAGGGAGATACCCTATATATCTTCAGTGATGGATATCCCGATCAGTTTGGTGGTGAGCGTGGCAAGAAGTATAAAAGCGGCAACTTTAAGCGTAAGCTCGCCAAACTTGCTGAGTCCCCCATCGAAGAACAGAAACCGGAACTAGAACAAGACTTTCATACTTGGCGAGGCCATCATGAACAGATTGATGATGTCTGTGTGATTGGAGTAAGGGTTTAGTAGGGCATAAATGTTACGTGGACCATTCTCAATAGAAGTGAGTATATCCCTAATACCGCATTAATTTTCTTCAGAAAAGAAATGACTTGAGTCACTCAAAGGATTTCTGAATTGTTATATGACTGCAATTTATTGCTCGCTAACCACAAATAAAAAAAGCCCAGATTCATATGAACTGAACTTCATTTTAGTGTTTTACGCTTCTACTAGAATCCAAGCTTTGGTGTAGGCATATTTTCAATTAAGACACCCACACAAAATAGACTTTCTGGGTCTGGCTCAGCATCACGCTTGCCTTTTTTTCCTTCTTCTGGAGGAGGTCCAGGAGCTGTGATTCTTACGATTACCTTCTTTGTGGTTTCGGCACTAAACTCAAAAAACATGGGTAATCCACCATTCTCTAAATCCTCTCCGTTTCCTTCCTCGTCCATTGGCACATCAAGAGCGGCCGCCTCGTTGTCAAACAGAACATCCTTGGAGCGACTGTCAATAATTTTAAATTTAATAGGTTCCTCAACGTCACTATCTTGACACAAGCTTACTCGATAATCTTGGCCCGCGTGACCTACAAAAACCAAGTCGCTGGTATGACCAAGGACAAACATTCCACTTTTTGATTGGGTATTATATCCCATGTTTGGATTATCAGAGCCCCAACATTTCTTTTTGTGAAAGTTTTTACACTCTTGAGCAAAAGATGCGTTTGATGCTATGAGCGCTCCAATTAAAACGAATAATCCGATTAGCTTTTTCATTCTAGATGCGTTTATCCTTGATTAGGGTTTGAAAATGAATTTCTATATCCAGTAGCTGCCGCTTTTAAGTCGTTGAATTCGTCTGCAGTGATTAAGATGCGACTACCACTAAGCACAACTTTATCACCCTCTTCTTTCATTTGATTAGAAGAACTTTCTTCGTCTAAATTCAAGAAAATGTCAGAAATAGGTTGCATTTCCTGCATCACTTCTTGAATGCGCGGTTCATCAGAGTATAAATTAAGGTAGTCCAACACATTTTCCATCACAAGCTTTTGATCTGCTAAACGCTGCACGAGCTCGTTTGACTCATCGTATTCATTGATCATAGCACTTAGGATGTAGATGCTTTCTACAAAACCACCAGCTGCAATAATGGCCAGTGTAGATCCTTTTTCATTTTCTTCCAATTGAGCGATAATGCGTTGGTAAGAACTTGAGGAAATCACCTCTAATGAATCTGCATTGTCCATGTTGGATTTTACACGATTGACCATCAATTCGTCAAACACATAAGAGATACCCAAATCATCACCTACCTTTCTTAGATTATCAAAATTGGTTATGGACTCTTGAAACTTTTCATAAGAGGCGGTGTACGCTATGTCCGCGGTTAATCTACCAAAATTTAATGCCTGAATTTTTGAACTGGTATAATTAACCGCATCGGTAGAAACCAAGCCTTCTTGATAGGGCAGATCACTTTGTTTGATGATTCCGAACAATTCATTTGGGCTGGGAACTGAATAGGTGTTTCCTCCTTGAGACGAGAATCCCCATTCTTGAGTTTCTTGAACTTCTTCCTCAACTGGGGTTGATTCTTCGGAGTCTTTTTTCTTGGATTCTTCTCCGCATGCGCTTAACAATAGGATGGTTGATCCAAGGAATAGTAGGTTGTACAGGGGTTTTTTCATTTGATGAAAATAAGGCTCATTTAGTTCTGAGAGGCACAAAAATAGAAATATTTACATACCAAAAACATTGATCTAAGTTAGTGTTTGTAGGGCTTTTCGCGAGGTGGGTTTACACATGAAAATCCAGTAAATAAAATACGAAAAGCTATACTGCTTGAGCTGTTTTAAACTCTGAGGTTTGATGGAAAGTGAGATCAGGATAATTTTCCTGTGCCATTTGAAGCATCCATGCCGAAGGAGCTAGGAAAACAGGATTGTCATCTTTATCTAGCGCTACTTCAGCTGCTTTGATTCGCATAAACTCATCGAGTTGATCCTGATTGTCAGTTGTAATCCAGCAGGCTTTATGAAAGGTTTTATGTACCAAATCACAAGAAGCTCCATACTCATGATTTAGTCGATACTTGATCACCTCAAACTGAAGTTCACCCACCGTGCCAATGATCTTTTTGCTGCCTGGTTGCTGAATAAATAGTTGGGCGACTCCTTCATCTGTAAGCTGGCGCACTCCTTTTTCGAGTTGCTTGGATTTCATCGGATCGATATTGATGACCTCTCTGAATATTTCTGGAGAGAAGCTGGGTATGCCTTGAAACTCAAAATCTCTCCCGTCCGTTAATGTATCGCCAATTTTGAAGTTGCCAGTGTCATACAAACCCACCACGTCACCCGGGTAAGCTTCTTCAATGAGGTGCTTTTCCCGAGCAAAAAAGGAATAAGGATTATTGAACCTGAGGTCTTTATTGAGCCGTGTATGATGGAAAAACTTGTTGCGCTCGAATTTACCAGAGCATATTCTCAAGAAAGCAATTCTATCGCGATGATTTGGGTCTAGATTAGCGTGAATTTTGAAAATAAAGCCGCTAAACTTTTCCTCGTTTGGTTTGATC
>JALRDM010000206.1 GCA_023262195.1 Salibacteraceae bacterium
CGTTCGGGTTCCACTCCCGGCACGTGCATGGGATTGTTCCTCGCCCCGCCGAAACAAAAAGATCTAGACAATCTTAAGCTCATTCACTATTTGGTGAAAGAACGTGGGTTTACACTGGATGGTGCCAAGAAAAAACTAAAAGAAGACTCAAAATCCATCGAAGAGAAAGCAGAACTGATTGATACACTCAAAGGAGTCAAATCAATGCTACTCGAATTGAAAGACTCACTCTAGAAATATCTACTCTGCCTCAAGTATTTCATGACATAGTCGTTCACACCATGTTCCAATTCCTGAAAACTTTCTGAATAACCTGCAGTAGCGAGTTTGGTCATATCAGCCTGAGTATAATATTGGTATGTATCACGAATGTCAACGGGTGTATCGATAAAACTGATTTTAGGATCCAAATCCATAGCATTGAAAACCGCATTGGTCAGGTCTAAAAAGGTGCGAGCCTTGCCAGAACCTAAATTGTAAATACCTGGGTTGGGAAGTCGATCAATCAAAAACGCTATTACTCTGCAAATGTCTTTCACATAGATGAAGTCTCTAAGCTGCTCGCCATCTGCATACGCAGAATTATGAGATTTAAAAAGCTTCATTCCACCCGTGGCTTTAATTTGATTAAATGCATGGTAAACAACGCTCGCCATGCGTCCCTTATGATATTCATTAGGACCGTAAACATTAAAGAATTTTAGGCCATACCAGTGGGGTAAGCTATCGTTATCGAGCACCCACTGATCAAAAACATTCTTCGATTTCCCATACGGGTTTAAGGGTTTTAAATCTGAAACTATCTCATGATCATCTCTATAACCTAACTCTCCTGCACCATAAGTTGCCGCAGATGAGGCATAAACTAGAGGAATGGATCTTTCAGCTGCCAAATGCCATATACGTTTGGAATAGTCGACATTAAGTCTCTGGAAAATTGAATAATCAAACTCTGTGGTATCTGTGCGAGCACCAAGATGAATGATTGAGTCAATGGATTTATCTATTACCCAATCAAAAAACTCATCACGGTTTATCTTTTCTAAAGACTCTATGGTTGTGAGATTAGCCAGCTTGTTTTGGTTGGAGAAATCATCCACCAATACAATATCATCCCTGCCCTGTTCATGTAGGTACTTTGCTACACAACTACCAATAAAGCCGGCTGCTCCCGTTACGACAATCATACATGGTTCTTTGCGGTAAAGGTATTTATTGAGTTTATCAAGGCTATCTTTGCACTCTATTTTTCAAAATGAGTAGAGTAGTACATATTACGCGCAGAGAAAGATTTAGTGCTGCACATAAGCTTTACAACAGTGAATGGACTGATGAGAAAAACCAAGAAGTGTTTGGTAAGTGCGCCAATAGCAATTGGCACGGACACAACTATGAGCTATTTGTAACCGTTAAAAGCACCATTAATCCAGAGACTGGGTTTGTCATGGACCTCAAGTCACTCAGCGACTTATTGAAAGAAAAAATAATTAATCATCTTGATCATAAGAATCTGAACCTTGACACCCCATTCATGAAAAACATTATGTCAAGCACTGAAAACATATGTGTGGCAATATGGGATGAAATTCAACCTGATATTGAAAAAAAGGGTGCAGAGTTGGTAGTCATCAAACTGCAAGAGACCGAAAACAATTTTGTGGAGTACTATGGAGAATGATGAATCATACTTCGGATACGAAAGAGTAGACTCCTACAACCAAGATGATATAGACGAGATCTCGTCACACTATAGGCGTATAATAGAATTGATGGGTGAAGACCCCAATAGGGAGGGTTTACAAAAGACCCCTGAACGTGTGGCAAAGGCCATGCAGTTTTTAACCCAAGGCTACGAGCAGGATGGTAGTGCAATTTTGAAGTCAGCACTTTTTGACGAACCAAACCAACAGATGGTCTTGGTGAAGAGCATTGAAGTTTACTCAATGTGCGAACATCATATGCTTCCTTTTTTTGGCAAAGCCCACGTTGCATATATCCCAAACGGTAAAATAGTTGGATTAAGCAAAATTCCTCGTGTAGTTGATGTATTTGCACGTAGACTTCAGGTACAAGAGCGACTCACACATCAGATTCGTGATTGCATCCAAAACACCCTCAATCCAGCAGGTGTAGCCGTAGTAATAGAAGCGCAACATATGTGCATGCAAATGCGAGGTGTTCAAAAACAAAACTCATTTACTACCACCAGTGCTTTTACAGGTGAGTTCTTGAAAGATGCCACCAGAAAAGAATTTATAAGTTTAATCTCAGCACACTTAAGCTAATGTAGCAATGAAGAAAGCATATATATTTCCAGGACAAGGAGCTCAGTTTCCAGGAATGGGACAAGATCTCTATGATAATAACAGCAGCGCAAAAGAATCATTTGAAGCTGCAAATGAAATTCTCGGATTTCGCATCACCGACATCATGTTTGGTGATGATGCAGAAGCGCTCAAGCAAACCAAGGTGACGCAACCTGCCGTGTTTTTACACTCAGTAATTCTAGCACAAACCATTTCAGACTTTAAACCAGATATGGTAGCTGGTCATAGCTTAGGAGAGTTGTCTGCGCTGGTCGCAAATAACACTTTGAGCTTCGAAGATGGACTGAATTTAGTTTATAAGCGAGCCATGGCGATGCAAAAAGCATGTGAAATGAATCCGAGCACCATGGCCGCAATTCTAGGTTTAGATGACTCAATAGTGGAAGAAGGTTGCGCAGAAGTTGAACACGTGGTGGTCGCTGCCAACTACAACTGTCCTGGTCAATTGGTGATAAGCGGCAGCAACCAGGGAGTTGCCGAGGCATGTGAGGTAATGAAAGCCAAGGGCGCAAAGCGTGCGCTTCCACTGCCTGTTGGTGGTGCTTTTCACAGCCCTCTAATGGAACCAGCAAGAGAAGAATTGCAAAATGCTATTGAAGGCACCGCATTCTCCAATCCTATCTGTCCAATTTATCAAAACGTATCTGCCAGTGCGGTTTCAAATCCGGATGAAATAAAATCTAATCTGATTGCCCAGCTCACAGCTCCCGTCAGGTGGACACAGTCTGTAAAAGCCATGGTTAATGATGGGGCTACAGATTTTATTGAAGTTGGTCCTGGAAAAGTCTTGTCTGGCTTAGTGAAAAAGATTCACCGTGAGGCCGAAGTTTCTCAAGCTTAGTCACTAATTCTTGCGCATCCAAGCTGGAAGCTCATCATCTGGAATTTCTCGCTCTTCGGGTTCTTCGTGGAAAAAATACCTGAAATCAAGGGTTATGTAATTTCCTGTGAGGCGCAGAAATCCTTCATCGCGAATGCCGTTTTTCTCATGAACTAGAAACGTGTTATATGAAGGCTTGAAGGGAAGCAGATAACTCCCACCAAAATAGAAATATCCGATTTCACGCGTACGATATTCAAAGCCAACATTGGCAATCAACCCTACATTTAGCCAGGGTAAAACTGAGGATGTTTCTGCCCATGAATTCCTAAAACTACGTTGGAATAAATCCTGATCAAAACTAGTGCTGGATACATCAGAAGGAAACATATTAACGGATAAACCAAAGGCCGCATCCATATAAACCTGCTCAGCCAGTCTAACAAAAACCAATGCTGAGACAGGGATTTCATAGGCAATTATGCGAAAGCGGGTAGTATCGAAATTTCCATTCCTTGGGTGGAATGATCGGGCTTCATAATTTCTTCGGACAAAATTGATTCCCGTTTCGATAGACAACCATGGCGTAAGCCCTTTTCGCATTACCCCACCAAAGGCGTACCCTAACCTCTGATCAACATCAAAATCGAATGTATCTCCTACGGTTTGCGCAATGCCCGTACCCAGTAGATTACTCGAAACAAGCGGCTTAAGCTGCAACCCAAATGTGGTAACACGTTCCTGACAAAAACTGTTTCCAAACCAAAAGCATGCGATTACTATGAATAAGAGTCTCAGCACAAGGCAAAGGTCTAAAATAGACTAATCCATGTTTTAAGAAATTTAGGATACGGTCAAGATACGATTGCACCAATTATGGCCAACGTGAGTATCCCCATCGAAATGACTATGGTAATCCAGCGAAGAGGAGCTGAACTAATGAACTTGGGCCTGTCCTTACCGAGGGCAACAAAGTTTAGTTGGTTCACCTTTTTTTCGTGTGATCTAGAAACTCCGAAATACATTGGTTTCTTAGGGTGCTCTTCATCAACCTGTACTTCGAAATCAATCGAATTCTCAACCAAGAGTTCAGCAAAGTACTCAGCTTGAACTTTTACCGCATGCCTAAAAACTACGATTCGAGGATTAGTAGGATGATCCCGTTTATTCGTAAAATTTATTTGTTCCTCAAGTAAAATCATATCACACGTAACCGTTGACCGACATACAAATATCCATTTCTACGAATTCCGTTGATTTCTGCCAACTTGTAAGTTGTAGTGCCGTATTGCTGCGCAATCTTATACAAGGACTCGCCCCTTTTAACCGAGTGAAATAAGATCCCCTTTGGATAAGCCACAAATCCGTTCTTCACGCGCTTAAGCATCAAAGTGTCGCTTACCAACTTTTCTTCTTCAAACGAAATGAAGCTCAATGGATTAAGAGGAACTCCTTTAAAACGAACCTCAAAATGCAGATGGCTTCCGGTGCTGTGACCTGAACTCCCACCTAACCCAATCAACTGCCCACCTTCTACAATATCACCTTCCTTTACTTTAAACCGATGAAGATGAGCGTAGGTCGTTTCCAGACCATTAAAATGGCGAATGATCACCACTCGACCATATCCACCATAGTACCTAGCCATTCTAACCACACCTGGAAACGTAGCCTGAACCGAGTCCCAAACTTGCAAGTCAATATCAATCCCATTATGCATCCTACCGTCTCTCCAGCCGAATTTTGAGGTTAACACATCTTTATGTGGAATGTGGAATTGCCCTAGGTCTTCATTACCGGCCAATAGCAATGACAATGCGGTATCCTTCTGCCATAAGGTAATTGGGTATGGGTTGGGGTCAGTATTCGTCCAATCTGGATAGAATTCGGTGGCAGGTATTGGCTCTTGTCGATTACCAATAAACAAATCTTTGGGAAGCACTACGGGCAAAGCTTCGGGTCTATTCGCAAGGAAAATGTTGATCTGGTTAATCAATGCATATGGCACTTGCCCTTCAGCCTCAAACAATGAATCGATATAGGCTGTTAATTGCTCTTCGGTTTGGTTTTTCAATCGCAGGTAAAGACCAATGTAGTTGGTGAATTCACTCGCACCCTCATACTTCATGAGGGAATCGCGTAAATCCATTACTTGGTCATCAGATAAGCCTTCAACAGCGTCAAAGAGCATTTCCTCACCATACATTACCACAGCTTGCACCGTGTCACGCTTCATCTCAAGAGGCTTAACAGGGTCTCCTGCTAAGGCCATAAGCGCTAAAGACATAAATGATATGAATAGTGATAGGCGCACTAGAATTGATTATAGTAATAAGTCATTTTGACAATTCAGGCAAAATAAACGACCGAATCTTAACCAAAAGTGTTTTATGCCTTATCATGTCCTTTATGTTTTCGACTAATCGAGCTTTGAATCCTACGATTACGCTGGCCTTACGAATCTTTCCACTTAATGTTACAACCCATACTGGGCAATTGCCTTGAGGGAATTTGTTCTCTATTGAGCATAGCGTCAAGTACCTTTCTTAGGTCTTCCCCTGTTACGGGTATATCATTTCCAGGGGTAGATCCATCTAATCTACCTCTATATACACATGTAAGCTGATGATCGAAAACGCTAAAGTCAGGAGTGCAGGCCGCTCTGTAGGCCTTCGCAACCGATTGTGTGGCATCACATACGTATGGAAACGGAAAGTTCATGTTAAGGGCCAATTCCCGCATCTTATCAGGAGCGTCCTGAGGATACTTATCAATATCATTTGAACTGATGGCTAAAAATCCGAAGCCCTTCTTTTGGTAGTCATTTGCCAGTTTCACCAGCTCTTCACGCACATGTATTACGTACGGGCAATGGTTGCAAATGAACATCACCACAAGTCCTTTTCTGCCTGCCACATCTTGAGGAGTGATGATCTCATCAGACACCACATCATTTAACGCAAAAAACGGTGCTTTATACCCTAGGTCATATTGAATCGTTTCGGTTAACGCCATAGTTTTGAATGATTATTATGCAAATGTGCAACATCGGTTATAAAGTAGCCATTTCGGCCAGATAATGCATTTACCCGCTCGAATAAAGCATAGCAGACTTGAGGCAGGTTGTGACGAAGTTGGTCGGGGCTGTTTGGCTGGCCCAGTGGTGGCAGCAGCCGTGATACTTCCGCCTCGTTTGAAGCACGAACATCTGGTAGATTCCAAAAAATTGAGCGCTCACAGGCGAGTACAAATGAGTGAGTTAATTAAAGAAAAAGCAATTGCTTGGGCCATTGCAGAGCTTGGGCCAAGGGAAATTGATGAGATCAATATTCTCAATGCCTCGTTTAAAGCCATGGAAAACGCAATAAAGAAACTTGGTATTGCACCAGAGCATTTGCTTATTGACGGGAATCGGTTTCGAACCTCATTAAGTATTCCATTTGATTGCATCGTAAAAGGGGATGCCAAAGTAGCCAGCATCGCAGCGGCCTCGATCTTAGCAAAAACCTTTCGCGATGAGCGTATGAGCCAACTACACAATGATTTCCCCATGTATGGATGGAACACGAATATGGGATATCCGACAAAGGCACACCGTGAAGGAATAAGACAATTTGGAATTACGCCACACCATAGACAATCATTTCGTTTAATTCCAGAACAACTTAGTCTTTCGCTGTAACCAAACAGTGTGAATAAGCTTTTCAAACACGATTTGAAATCGGGGAAATCGATAATAGATTTGATCCTGTGAGATATTTAGCCGCAACATTCCTTTTAGCCCTAATTATTGGGGCAGCTGGTTTTTTTTATTGGAATAATTACCAATCTAAAAAAGAAAATCCACTCACCTATTGCCCTGAAGATGTTGAACTCATCTTCGTTTCTCAAAGCACGGCTCAACTCGAAATCTTTTTGGAAGACAGCAATTCATTTTTCAGCTCTTCTCCAGCCATTTCCAGTTTTGCACACAGAATAACCAGTTTCGTTAAGCCACTGCATGAAAACAAAGACTCAGTTTTCATTGCGTGTTCCATAGTTAATGATTCACCAAAAATCACCGTAATATTCAGCCCTGACGCGTCAACAAAGCAACTCGGTGTACCAACTGCAACTGGCAATTGGAATCTATTGACGAATTATGAAGCCACCATTAGTCCAACGGTAGAGAAATTAAACCCTGATTTATCCCATGCACTAAAGTCACTAAATGCGCCATCGGGCATTATCTTAAAACCAAGTATTCTAACCAAATTTCTTCATCAACTTATCGATGATGTATTTACGGAGGCCATCATAAAGGAGTTGGAATCTGTTACTTGGCTTGGGTTTGGTTTGGAATCGAATTATCCATTTGTCACCAGTGCAATAGCTCGAGCTTCTAATGGAGAAAATGACTGCCAAGGAGCTACTTCAACCCTATTTA
>JALRDM010000220.1 GCA_023262195.1 Salibacteraceae bacterium
TTTTAAAAGAATTGCTTTATGAAAAAGACAAGAAGGAGCAGAAGGCATTGATTGCTCGGATAGAAAAGTATGAGCAAATCACCGACCGAGTGGAGGTGGAGGTGAGTGATTATCTGCTTACGGTGAGTCAAGGCGAAATAAGTACGGCAGCATCCATAAGGGTAAGAAGTATGCTCAACATCGTGAGCGAGCTAGAAAAAGTGGGGGATGTGTTTTACCAAATGGGTAGAACTTTCGAGCGGAAAATAAATACCAAAGCTTGGTTTACACCAGAGCAGCGAAATCATATTCAAGCCTTGATTGAACTCTTGGAAAGTGCCTTTGAAAACTTAGAGCAAAATCTTGAATCGCGTTATGAGGATATCGACCTCAATGCGGCCAAAGCCATTGAGAACAACATCAACCGATTGCGAGATCAAATTAGAAAAGATCACCTTGACGAAATGGAAAAAGCAAGCTATAAAATTGATAGTGGGGTGATTTATGCCGACTTATATAGCCATTTGGAAAAGGCCGGAGACCATATTTACAAGGTCAATGAAGCGATGGCTCAAAAGGACTAATTCAAGACGTATTCTGGGGTAGTAATCCGTTGGCTTGAATTTCCTACCACATCAAAAAGCACGGTTTCAAAACGAATGGTATCTACGCCAAATGACCTAGGAGAATTAATGGGCTGCTCGATGATTCCCTCCACTCGCTGGTTTTTCTTAAGCTTCTTTGCTTCGGGCACCTGAGCGTATAAAATATCCGACAGCGTAGTATCTGGAGCTACAAACCGCACCCATTCGCCTTGAGATTTATAGAAAAGCTCTGTTTGAAGATTTTTTGTGTCTTCACCCGCAGGAATTCCAACATCTCCTTGGCAATCTGCAAATTGAAAAATCAGAGTTAAGGTATCGGTTGATGTAGTGTTATTCGGATCGGCCGATTGATAATCATACCTATAAAACTCTAGCTCTGGCTCTTCTTCTGGGCAGCGTTCAATTTGGCAACCGAAAGTAAAGAGGGCATATGCTACGAGGAGTAACTTTGTTGTTGGAAATAAACTAAAAGACATTTGCACGATTCGAAATTAAAGATTGCCCCTAGAATTGAGACTATTAAATCAGACGCTGATTTTGAAAATCTGGTTAGGGATTCTTACAATTTACAAAAGCGAATTGTTCCAACCTTCAATGAATTTATAAGACGCTCTGATCGGTTCAATTCAAATGAATATGTCTTTCTACCCATAGAGCTATTTAAATCGCATCGCATAAACAGCGAGCCCAAACAAGAACTTGAATTCAAGAGCAGTGGCACAACGGAGACAGGCCGGAGGTCTACGCATTTCGTGTATGATCGCTCACTCTATGAAAAGCTGAGCACCAAGCATTTTGAAATGAACTATGGATCGCTTACATCGCAGATGATCATAGCTTACTTGCCTAACTATATTGACAACGGACAGAGCTCATTGGTGCATATGGTAGAGACATTTGCCCAGCAAACGGGTCAAGGGGTTTCGCCATTCATATCCAATGATGAGGAGATTTTAAAGCGCATAAAGGAAGGGAAGCAAACCCACAGGCAAGTGATATTGATTGGGGTAAGTTTTGCATTGCTCGATTGGGCTGACAAGGTTCAAAAAGACGACACACCTTTCATACTTATGGAAACAGGAGGTATGAAAGGGAGACGAAAGGAGCTGACCAGGGAGGAACTTCACGCACAGCTAAAATCAGCGTTTCCAAATGCCGACATCCATTCGGAGTACGGCATGACGGAGTTGCTAAGTCAAGCATACTCAAGCGATGGAAACTGGTTCGACTTACCACCTTGGGCCAAAGCCGTGGCAACAGACGTGAATGATCCATATCAAATACTACCATCGGGTAAGCGAGGCTTACTGGCATTTGTGGATTTGGCAAATATTCACAGCTGTTCATTCATCCAAACTAGAGATATAGGAATTGTTAACTCAAAAGGATCGTTTACCGTGGAAGGTAGGCTCGACAACAGCGACATTCGTGGTTGTAATCTTTTACACGTATAATTTTACAGTTATGAAAAATCTTCATTTCGCCATTTTAGGTTTAGCCATAGCGCTAATAGGCTGTTCAGACAAAAATGTTTTGAAGCATGATATCATCGAAAAGCATGAGCTGACTTTCGAAGATCTAAATGCCATTCAGTTTTATTCGAGCCATGATATAGTGCTCACAAAGTATGACCCACTCAAGTCAAACAAAAGCACAGAGAAGGGCAGCCTCAACGTGAATGTTGATAAGGCAATAGACCAAGTGATTATAAAACGCGGCACCAAGGGCCGAATAGTTGAGGACCTTGGCAATGAGAAGTATGCCGTTTCTTTTGAGCCTGACGAAAGCAAAGTTTTGGTTTATGGAAAGCAAACACAATTTGGTGTTTACTATTTACAGGCATTAGAATGGGACAATGGCCGTGGTAAAGTTCAATATGGAGATCAGTTCTATTTCACCAACGCAGGTGCAGACCAATTCTCATTGCTATTTAATATCAATAAAAGCCTCGAAGAGAATAGAGAAGTTAGGGTGGCAAAGGGAAATAAAGTCAAATAATTTCCGCTCATCTTCTTTGAGATGGCTTTTTGCATTGGGGCAAATCGTATGCTACGGTGATTACCATACTAAAATGAGGCATTTACCCTATTCTTTGCCAAATCAGAATTAACTTTGTTTTGCCGACAAATTAATTGATCTCAAACAAAACTTTATGAAATCTACAAACAAAACACTTATTGCTTTTGGATTGATCGCTGCTACCGGTCTGTTCTTTACAAGCTGTAACAAAACGGTTACTCCAAGAAAACTTGATGGTGATTGGAAGGTAACTTCTGGATCTGGAACCTATTCTTATGAGGACGATAACCAAGAAACGGAAACTACCTCAACTTACAATGGTACCGTTATGACCACTACTGGTGAAACGGACTTAACTGGTTACGGAACTTTCGACATCGATCAAGAAATCAATGTAACTTTAGATTATTCATTCAATAGAGAAACGGGTGAATACACCGTGACTGAAGTTTCTTCAAGCACCGAAGAGGATGCATTTACCGGAGGCTCATATTATGAATTTGATGCTAATCTCCAAGAATATGTTTTCGCAGGCGCATACATTCGCACTGTGGAGCGAACCTCTACTTCAACCGAAACAGGTTACTTTACAGTCACTGGCGATGCAGGTGAGGATATCGAAGCAAACTCTCAGATTGTGTTTCAAATGACCAGTGTTTCAGAGGATTTCACAGAAGTGTATTCGTACAAAGATACTACAGACAATAGCCAGTTGAGCTTAAGCACTACCTATGTGCAGGAGTATAACCCAATTACAGGAGCTTTTGTCTACAGTAAAATCGAGGATGAAGATTCTGGAAGCACTTCTACTTCTGGCTCATCTGACTACTCACAAATTTGGACTGTAACCGAGCTTTCTGGTGGTGAAATGATGGTTGAGTGGACAAGCGAAGAAAACTTTGTAGATACTGAGGATAGTGACAATAACTACTCAAGTAAGACTACTAATATGTGGACGCTTACTGAAGAATAATTAATGGTATTCGAAATGAAACCTCGGCCCTTAGGGGCGGGGTTTTTTTGTGCCCAATGTTTTAGACCGAATCGTTTCCTTTGCGCAGTGAATCGTCAGGCGCTTTTCCTTTATTTGGTGTTGGCCGTTACCTTGTCTAGCTGCCTTGAACAGGGGTGTACAGATCCGGAAGCACTCAATTTTGACCCAAGCGCTCAGCGAGATAATGAAAGCTGTCGCTATGGCGATAAGTATGTTGCTGAGAAAGAAACGGTCATAGCCAATTATGCAGATATGGCATTCGCCATGTATTCAGATGCGCTTAATACGGCCATCGTGCTTGATACAGCCATCAATGCCTTTTTACAGAACCCCACGGATGATGGTTTTAGCATGTGCCGACTGGCGTGGCAGAGCGCAAAGTATCAATATGCACAGTGCGCACCACTAAGATTTTATGAAGGTCCAGTTGACGGTAGTCCAAATTATCATCGGCAAATGGGTGCTTGGCCTATAAATCCAGCCATCATAGATTATACCCCATCGGGCGATGGTGGTTTGGTTGCAGACCTTGAGAATTTTCCAGTAATTAATGAGAAAGCGCTGGAAGAAAACAACTCAGGACCTAATCTTTTGATGGGACTGCATGTGATTGAGTTTTTATTGTGGGGGTTAGATGTAGATGATCCAGAAGACATCACTGGCGGCTATAGAACCTTTGAAGATTATGACCTTGTTGATAGCAGTGATGTCATAATTCAAAGGAGAAGAACGTATCTTAAAATACTAAGTGCAAAGCTGGTTGCAGACCTCACTGTTGTACGCAATCAATGGGATCCAACGGCTGTAGCCAATTTTCGGGAAGAGTTTGTTGGCCAAGAGCTAAATAAGGCCATGAAGCAAATACTGACTGGGTTGGGCACGTTGAGCAGAGCTGAAATGGCCGAGAGAGCGATTGATAATGTGCGGCTTATGGGCATCGAGGAGAATGAAATTTCTGCATACAGTGACAATACCATTTTCGATTTGATTGCCATGAATTCAGGCATGGAGGCAATTACTAATGGAAGTTACACAGCAGTGGATGGAACCATTACCAGCGGTCTATCCCTTGTGGCATCGGCCGCGCTTTACGATGAGGAACTATCCAACCAAATAACAGCTCAATTAGAGTTAAATAAAGATGCAATTGATGCGATACCTGCACCTTTTGACTACCAGATGAGCCAAGAGTTAGTATTTGGAGATG
>JALRDM010000262.1 GCA_023262195.1 Salibacteraceae bacterium
GGTCTTACCACTAACACATATGGTGCAGGAAAGAGCGATTTCCATGTTTATGAGCTGAAATCAAATGGCAGTTTCACCAAGGGTAATTCATTTGGGTTAAAGGAAAATGAGGCCTTGAAGCACATTTCCATTACTAGTGACACCAACCTACTTCTATTCGGTAACTCCGCTAATGGAAACATTGGTCAAAATGATTTTTTCGCTGTGCTTTCACCATTGGACTTAAGTCCAAAGCCCATCAATGAGTATGTTTATTCAGATAGCCTCGATATACAGTTAAGCCTAGATGATGAGCGGGTTAACAAAACACAGGTGGTGGAGCTGGGTAAAGTTGACAATGGTATAGCTCACTTTTATCTTTCAAACGAAAAGCCAACACGATATTTCGTTTCAGACTTATCAGGTAGACAAATTCAATCTGGAACAATAGATTCAGAACTTTTTAAGTTCCCAATTGAAACTTCTGGCTTTTACATATTCAGTTTCGAAAATGAACAAGGCATGCGTTCAACCTTCAAGCTAGGTGTATTCAATTGAGATGTCTCATTCAATCACCCTAAACTCAGTCCTTCTATTTTGCTGGCGTCCTTCTTCCGTGTCATTACTGGCAATGGGTTTGGTTTGGCCATAGCCCTTATAAGTTAACCTCGCTGAGCTCACACCATTTTGTACCAAGTAATCACGCACGGCCAGTGCTCGGTTTGCGCTCAGTGTTTGATTTGCAGCGGCATTGCCCTGATTATCTGTGTGGCCACCAATTTCAATTTTCATTTCAGCATTTTCTTTGAGTAGGGCGTTCAGCTTGTCCAGTTCAACTTTCGACTTCGGTTTCAGTTCAAACTTATCCGTATCGAAAAACACATTCTTAAGCACTACAGCACCACCTGCTTTCAGCGGTTGAAGCTTGATGGTTTTCTCGTAATTGGTGGAGTTTTCATCACGGTCTAGCTTGAAGTTCTCACTATGAAATAGATAGCCCTTGTGTTGGGCGTAAAGCGCATACTCTTCGCCAGCAGGAAGCACCACTAAGAATTCACCATTTTTTGAGTCAGAGATTGATTGAGCAATGGTATCATTAGTCTCAACATTTAATAGCTGAAAGTCGGCCGCGAGTGGAGCATCATTTGAAGCGTCCAACACGGTTCCTTTCAAATAGGCAATGGACTGTGGTCTGGCATTGTCAGGAAGATCAAATCGATATAGGTCCATTCCTCCAAATCCCTCATCTCGATCACTTGCGATGATGGCATAAGCTCCACTTGGAGCCACGTTGAAGCTGTTTTCTTGACCACTAGTATTGATAGGGTAGCCAAGATTTACAGGGTCGCCCCAAGATCCGTCATCTTGCCTTCGGCTCATGTAAATATCCATACCACCCATGCCAATATGCCCATCCGAAGAGAAGTATAAGGTTTGATTATCAGGGTGAATGAAAACAGATTCCTCGTTGTATGGGGTATTAATGTTGTAGGGTAGTGGCTGTGCTACAGACCAAGTGCCATTCTTCAACTCCGAGAAGTAAATATCCGTTTGCACTTGTCCACCTCTAGGATGACGTCTTCTTATGAAATAAAGCGTTTTACCATCACTGGCAAAGCTGGGCTGACTCTCCCAATTCTTCGTATTTATGGTTTGGCCTAGGTTATGGGGCTTGCCCCATTTATTGCCCTCTCGTAGGCACACAAACAAATCGCACCGACCGTACCCTTTTTTACCGCCACCATAGTTACCCATTTGATCTAAGTCACAGGCGGTGTAAAACAGATATAATCCGTCAACGCTGAGGTTCGGAGCGCCTTCGTTGAATGGTGTGTTCAAAGGCGGCCCAGGGTTTGTGGCCATTTCCCAAGTGCCATCTGCCAATCGTTGAGCGAAATAGAAATCTTCATTTCGATCATTGGCGTAATATGAGGCACGCTCCACAGGCAAGGCACGTGTGAACATTAAGGTTTGTTCGTCAGCGGTCATCGATGGGAAGTACTCGTCATGTTCTGAGTTAATGGCCTCGCCCATGTTTTCAATGTTGAAATCAACTGGATTGGCCATGGCCCAAATCGCATACTCACAGCTTGCCGCACCTAACTTTGCGGCTTTATAATTGGATGACTCGGGCGGAGCAATTTTCATGTAGCGTTCATAGAGTTTAAGTCCCTCCTCATAGTTTTCGCTCAATTGCTCAATCACGGCCAGGTTTACTATGAGATTGGGCGCGTAGTTTGGGTCTAGGTCAATGATTTTTCTAGACCACTTCTTGGTTTCTTCAAAATTTTGATTTGTCAATGAAATTTCTGCTAAAAGCATCATTGCATCGAGATATTCTGGATCTTTTTCGATGGCTTGATTGGCTCTGATTTCTGCCATTTCCATCCTTCCGAACCGGAAGTCATTTTTTGCTTCTAAATAAATTTTCTCTGCTTTTTTGCTCGAGGTTCCACCTGATTGTCCAAAACCAGTTAACACGAAAAAGGTGGCAATGACTGTGATAAAAACCCTCATGGAATATTTAGGTATTTGTGAGTTTGTAAGGATACTTTCCACTTGGGGTGCTTTTTTATGTATTCAACAATTAATGGCATCATTTCATCGCGTTTGTCCCATTCAGGTTGTAGGTATAATTCGCAGGACTCTTTTACCGATAAGGCATGATGCTCAGCAAATTCGAAATCAGATTTATTGAAGACTATCACTTTCAATTCTGATGCCAACTTGCCAAAATCATCCACAGGGGCTTTAAACTTTTTTGGTGAAAACGTCACCCAATCCCATTGCCCAGTCAGGTTGTTTGTTCCTGATGTTTCAATATGGCAGGCAATGTTATGTTGATGCAGACTGTCGGTTAATTCACTCAGGCTATGCATGGTGGGTTCTCCACCTGTAATTACTGCAGTATTCATTTTGGCTTCGATAATGCAATGCACCAATGCATCGACTTCTATTTTTGGATGTGCATCCACTGGCCAACTCTCTTTTACATCACACCAATGACATCCTACATCACAGCCACCCAGCCTTATGAAATATGCTGCAGATCCCGAATGAGCTCCTTCTCCCTGAATGGTCGGGAAATGCTCTATAACTGGTAATGCAATATTGTTTCTCATCGCCATTTGAGTGCGCGAAGTTACGCATGACAAGTGCCTAAAGTAGTCGGTAAAGTTCTTACCTGTAACTTTGGAAGCTATGGCAGAAGTATCTACGCTCGAAAATCATTTTTCAATAGATAATCAGAAACGTTGTTTTGAACGCGGTACTCAATATGTAAAGCTGCTGAGAGCCGCATCGAGCAATTCGGGAATACATGTTTTTGGCAGGAATGATAAAATGGATTATGTCGCTCGCTTTGAGTCAGAATCCGCTGAGCTATCAGTGGCCAAATTTGTTCCTGCTTCCGGAGCAGCCTCCAGAATGTTCAAAGAATTGATTGAATGGACGAACAACCCGAAGAAACACGCCAAGGCCATAAAGGCATTTTTTGAAAAAGCAGAAATGCTGCCTTTCTTTGATCAATGGATGGAAGTCTGCAATGGTTTGGATATTGAAACTTACGAGGCAGGCATCGACTCGAAGGTTGCTTGGTTGAAGGCATTGCTTTATGATCATGGAATGAACTTCATCAAAATGCCGAAAGGTGTGATTCCATTTCATCAATATGAAGGTATATCTGCTACTCCCATTCAGGAGCACATTGCAGAAGCAATGCAGCTTGTTTCAGAAGGAGTACCTACATTACACTTTACTATATCACCTGCTCATCGTGAAGTTTTTGAATCTCAAGTTGAGTTGGCGTTGAAAAATTTGAATTTAGATGCTGACAGTATCAAAATTGAATTTTCGGTTCAAGACCCGGAAACAGATACCTTGGTGCTTGATACGGAAGGTAACAGCATCAAGGAAAATGGTGTAGAGTTAAAACGCCCGGGGGGGCATGGGGCACTTATTCGAAACTTGAGTGCCATGGATGCGGACGTGATATTCATAAAAAATATCGATAATGTAGCCCATGGGCGACTTCTACCAGAAACCATTAAGTACAAAAAACTGCTTGCAGGGGTTTTGTTAGATATCAAGTCTGATATGCAAAGAATTCACGATCAAATTAGCAAGGGTCTTTTAGATGAAGTGAGTATCGACTCGGCTCGGGACAAATGGGGGCTGAGAATACCAAGAGACTATGTAAACGTCAAAGAATACCTGAAGAGACCAATTCGTGTGTGTGGTATGGTGAAAAACGAGGGTGAGCCTGGCGGTGGCCCATTTTGGACGTTAGACAAATACACGGGTGAGAGCTTGCAAATTGTGGAGCAATCTCAAATCGAT
>JALRDM010000270.1 GCA_023262195.1 Salibacteraceae bacterium
TACTAGCGAGATGAACCTACCTAAAATCAGGTATTTGTCTGATCTTTTTAACCTAGCGCGTGTGAATAACTATGGAGCCACAATAAACGGTTTGCTCAGTTGTTGCGCTCCGATTTGAAGCTTCATGTAGTAGTATCCAAAAGTCAAATCGCTCACATCTAGAATGCGTGTTTCTCTGGTGAGGATTTTAACCAGTTGCCCCTGCATGTTATAAACCTGAACCTTAGTTGGGGCTACGTTTGATTTAATTTCAATGCGATCACGTGCAGGATTTGGAAATAAAACCACATCGCTTGCTTGAATAATGTTTTCGGTGCCCAGCACTGAATCAATATATCCTGTATCGACAGGAATTTCCAAAGACTCATCAACGAGTGAATGAAAGGCAAAGTCATCAAAATAGAATCCATCAAACACCACAAATGGATCGCTTACCAATCGAAATTTCAATTTAATCCGTTGCCCAATGAAATCGTTGAGATCAATGCGCTCGGTTACCCAGCTCAATACATTTCCTTCCCAAACGGGTTGACCTTCATCTTGATTTTCGGTTCCTTCTTTCGTGTATAGACCACACAGTGGAGTCCAAGATGCAGAACCGATGGGTGCCGCGAGTAACTGGCAATAATCATATCCAGCTTCTATTTGCCACTGGGCAGAAAAGGTGAGGTAGCCAGTGATCGATTGTCGAAGATCGATGATGCGTTCGTATTCAATTTCGCTTACGTCATTGTTTGAATACTGAGCAAAAGGGGAGTCGGTAATCGAGCTGGGTGCCGACACGAAATCTTCTGTGGTGGGCGACCAATCATTGGTGCTGAAGTCGTTGGTATCGTTGGCGCTGTGCGAAAGTACCACAGTTGGTTCACCATAGTTTTTCGTTATGCGCTCTCGTTTTTCAAATCCGTTGAAGACCGCTACCATGTCCATTTCTAACTCTGTGCCTATGGGCGTGTTTGGGTCGACTTCATATTCAAAATCTTCGCTCAATGGATCGTTGATGGGCATAGATTGTAAAGAAATGGGTGGAGTTGTAATATCAATATTGGTGGTTATTGGCTCTAAACGAAATTCATAGGGTCCGTTGAAATGCTGGCCGAGCCTCAAAAGGTCGATGGAAATGTTGCCATTGGGGTCTGCTATCGTCAGCGGAGATTTATCGATCATGGTGGCATAATCCCCGGAAAAATGAGCCAACAATAAATTGGGTCGTAC
>JALRDM010000388.1 GCA_023262195.1 Salibacteraceae bacterium
CTGATTTCCTTTGACTTCATAGATTTCAACTCAATCTCAGCATTCCTTGCAGGCTCTCCGTTCTTATCTGTGAGTTTACCTTTTACAAAGACAATCTTATCCGGGCGGGCATCTTTATAGAGCTCAAAACTCCAGATATCAATACTTTGACTTTTGGTAGGGTGCTTTTGGGAATAGTAAACCTGCTTGCCATCCGTTGATACGGCAAACGCTTGCTCATCTCCATCTGTATTTATTGGGTGCCCAATGTTGGTTGGTTTTTGCCATGTACCATCATCGTTTTGTCGGGTAAAAAACACATCGTAACCACCAAAGCCAAGATGGCCGTCTTCATATTCGCTCCCATCTGCAGCAAAGTATAGCGTTCGGGAATCACTGTGCATGAATGGGGTTTTTTCGTTGTATAGCGTGTTGATGGGTGGTCCGATTGATTTTGCCTTTCCCCATTGTCCGTTTTCATTTTTTTCTGTGTAGTAAATGTCTATTCCCGCACTTCCTTCGCGCGCTGTAGCGAAATAGAGCGTTTTGCCATCTGCGGAAATACTCGGCTGACTTTCCCAGCCATCTTCAGTGTTCACATTTGGCCCTAAATTTCGAAGCTCATTCCAGTGATAACCGAGTAGTCCCGTACTCTCATCAACACGATACTTTAGGTCTGCCGTATAAATATCGCAGTTGTTATAGTTGTTCTTACCCATTTTGCAAATGGTCAAATAGATGTGCTTGTTATCTAAGCTCAATGAAGCCCCACCATAGAAATAACCGGGGTTTTGATTAAAGGGAGTTGGCAATGGCTCGCCCATTTCAAACTTTCCATTTACGCGTTTGGCCTGAACGAATTTTTCAACGAATTGTAGCTCGGATTTCACCACTGACGTTTGTACATGTGAGGTAATTGTATATCGCCTAGTCAAAAGCATGCTTTCGTTATCGGGAGAAATCAGTGGAAGAAATTCATCCTCATCTGTGGTAACACCATCAACTTTTTGTGGGTTAAACGGAACCGGATTCTTATAAGCGTCAGCGAAGAACTTAGCAAAGGCAAGCGATTTTTGAATTTCGACTTCTCGATCTTCATCCAGTGGTTCTTGCGATGATGCAGACAATGAGTTGTATTTCTCAAAATACTCTACTGCCTTTATATATTCTCCTGCTCCAAGCTCTAATGAAGCAAGAAAGTAATATGGCTCAAAATGAAAATCAGGGCAAATCTCAACGCACTTAACTAAGTGAGATTTGGCTGGCTTGTATGATGCGTTGGGCTTTGATAAAGCAGTTCGGAGCAACTCAAGACCCAGATAAAAATGCGCTTCAGCACAATTTGGATCAGCCTCCAAGGCCCTGTTTAAAGCTTCTACTCGCTTCGATTTATCATTCTTTTTGCGATCACGGGCAATAGCAAGTTGCTTTTCCGCCTTGCTTTCTTCACTGCCGATGCATGACTCATTGATCTCAACAAGAAAACTCTTTGTAGAAACGCGTTGCCCTATCAATGACAGTGAAGTTGTCATTAGAATCGATACCGATAAAACTAGAGCGCGTATGAACATTTCAGCCTCGAAATTAACGAACTAATCAGGTGACTTTTGTGGCTTTATTTCTCAAATAATGATCGAGTATGGTAATCGCGGTCATCGACTCCAAAATAGGCACGGCTCGAGGCACCACACATGGGTCATGCCGTCCTTTTCCCTTCACTACTGTTTGTGTTCCGGCATCAGTTATCGATGGTTGGTCACGCATTAGTGTAGCTACTGGCTTGAAAGCAGCTCTGAAATAAATATCCATACCGTTGGATATGCCACCTTGTATTCCGCCTGAATGATTTGTGGTGGTTTTTTTGGTCTGGTCAATAATGTCGTTGTGCTCCGATCCAAGCATACGCGAACCTTCAAAGCCACTCCCCAATTCAAACCCCTTGACTGCATTGATGCTCATCACAGCCTTTGCCAAATCAGCGTGTAGTTTGTCAAAAACGGGTTCACCAAGCCCTGCAGGAATCGAGTGAACCACACAAGTGATGGTTCCACCAACGGTATCGCCCGCTTTTCTTACCTCTTCAATCCTAGCAATCATGCGATTGGCAGCTCCTTGGTCGGGACAACGAATGATATTTTGATCCACCATGGTTGATTGCAACTCTTGATATGGCTTATCACAATCAATCTCTCCTACTGAGCTTACATAAGCCCAAATCTCTATGCCAACAGATGCGAGTATTTGTTGCGCGATAGCACCAGCAACTACTCTACAGGCAGTCTCTCTTGCACTCGACCTTCCGCCCCCTCTATGGTCTCGATGTCCATATTTTTCTTGGTAAGTAAAATCTGCGTGTGACGGGCGAAATGTATCCTTGAGATGATCATAGTCGGAAGATTTTGCATCGGAATTTTGAATGATGAAACCGATGGGCATTCCAGTAGATTTATTTTCAAAAATTCCTGAAAAAATCTGCACTGTGTCTGATTCCTTGCGCTGTGTGGTAATTTTTGATTGACCCGGCCTTCTTCGATCAAGTTGCTGTTGAATTTTCTCGATGTTTATTTCCGCCCCAGACGGCACACCATCTATTACTCCACCAATCGCGCTACCGTGCGATTCACCGAATGTGGTTAAGCGAAAAATAGTACCGATTGAGTTTCCAGCCATTGGGCGAAATTACCATATCAAAGACATCTCTGTGCGCATTAAACCGCTTAGCATGATGAAAGTTTATATAATATTCGCCCACCTTGATTCAATGACCAACTCAGGCCAGGTTCTATCCATTAATATTGCCAATCATTACTCTGAACAATGAAATTATTCACCAACATAGGCTGCCTCGCTCAAATACGTGATGCTGACGAAAATATCATTCGCGGAAGTAAAATGAACGACTTGCCAAGCATCGAAAAGGCCTGGCTGGCGGTTAAAAATGGACTCATCCTTGATTTTGGTGCAATGTCCGATTTAGACCGAAGCGCCTATACAGGATTTCAAGAAATTTCAATTGGAAATCGCTTAGTATTGCCCACTTGGGTTGACAGCCACACGCACTTGGTCTTTGCGTCTTGGAGAGCACAAGAGTTTGAAGATCGAATCAACGGGTTGACATACGAGGAAATCGCAAATCGCGGGGGAGGTATTTTAAATTCTGCCAAAGCAATAGCACTTGCTAGTGAAGACGAGCTTTTTGAGGCGGCCATGCAGCGCCTCGATCAGCTGATTAAAATGGGCACCGGAGCCATTGAAATTAAAAGTGGGTATGGTCTAGACTTGGATGCTGAAATGAAAATGCTTCGAGTGATCAATCGGATCAAAGCTGAAACTCAGGTTCCAGTGAAGGCTACCTTTCTTGGTGCTCATGCATTTCCTTCTGCGTATAAAGGTCGCGAGCAAGCCTATGTCGATTATGTAATCAATGATATGATTCCCGCTGTAGCAGAGGCTCAGTTGGCAGATTATATCGATGTTTTCTGTGAAAAAGGTTACTTCAACATTGCTCAGACCGAAGCCATTATGGATGCTGGGGCAGCTCATGGATTAAAATCGAAAATTCACGTCAATCAGTTTAATGCCTTTGGTGGAGTGAAAGCCTGTGTAGAACGTAATGCTATCTCTGTGGATCATCTTGAGGAGTTGAATAATGAAGACGTTGACTCTCTTGTTGGAAGCGCTACTATTCCCGTTGCCTTGCCATCCTGTTCATTCTTCTTGAGCATACCGTACACACCAGCGAAAAAATTGATGGATGCTGACCTTCCGTTAGCCCTGGCAAGCGATTATAACCCTGGATCTACACCCTCTGGGAATATGAATTTTGTGGTTTCATTGGCTTGTATAAAAATGAACATGACTCCAAATGCCGCCATTAATGCTGCTACTATCAATGCTGCGGCCGCCATGGAAATAAGCCATGAAGTTGGTAGTATTACCGTAGGTAAAAAGGCCAGCTTTATGGTATTCGAGCAAGGAGCAAATACTTCGTTTATCCCATATTCATTTGGGAGAAATACGATATCAGATGTCTATATAAATGGTGAAAAATATAGCCAGTGAAACCTGATATGCTTGAGAACAAAGAGGATCTTCTTAAACTGGTGACACAGCGCATGCCCTATGGGAAGTATAAGGATCGGGTGCTAGCCGATTTACCTGTAAGCTATCTTGAATGGTTTCATAGAAAAGGATTCACAGCTGGTAAACTGGGAGTATTGCTCAGCACACTTTTGATCATAAAATCGAATGGATTGGAACACATTCTGACTGATCTGCGAAAGTTAAGCCATAGCCAAAATGGTTGATTATAAGCCGCCACTTCTGCATCGATCTGCGCATTTCAGCACTATTATACCCAATTTATTTCGACCAACGTTAACACCTTGGTATGAACGCGTAACCATACCCACACCCGATCAGGATTTCCTTGATATTGACGGAATATTTAAAGATTCAAAAACAGCCGTTTTACTTCTGCATGGACTGGAAGGAAGCAGCATGTCTCGATATATTTCTTCAATAGCAATGCAGCTGGCGCAGGAAGGTTATGATGTATTGGCCATGAATCAGCGTGGTTGCAGTGGCCGAGACAATCTTAAACTTCGGACCTATCACAGCGGCAACACTGAGGATGTTTTGACCGTATTATCGCATTTCGCCAACTCCTACGAAACCATACACATTGTTGGATTTAGTCTTGGTGGTAATATCGCATTGAGGCTCGCAGGAACTGATTTACGCACCTCACAACTACCGGTAGAAAAAATTGTCGGTGTTTCTGTTCCCATAGATCTCAAAGGTTGCGCCTTAGAACTGGGTAGGTTTAAGAATAAAATTTACCTCTTGAGGTTTCTACGATCACTCAAGTCAAAGGCTATCGCCAAAGCAGAAAAGTTTCCAGACTCGATGATAGATCTTAAAAAGATAGAAAACGCCAAATCATTTTTCGAGTTTGACGAATATTTCACCGCACCTGTTCACGGCTTTGAATCAGCATTGCACTACTATGAGCAGTGCAGTGCGCTACCCGTGCTCCGAGATGTGAAAAACCCAGCTCTTCTTATCAATGCGCGCAACGACACCTTCTTAAGTCAAAGCTGTTATCCTAGAGCGGAGCGTCTGTCAAATTCTATATTTTATATTGATCCCGATTACGGGGGGCATGTTGGATTTGCTCGCAATCATCGCATGCATAAGCAGTTTTGGCACGAAGAACAAATCCTAAATTTCTTGAAATAATACAGCATTGAACTTTTTTGGTATCCAATTTGTAATGAATGGGATCTAAAATCTTCCACAATAAGCAATTAGCAACAATGAAAACCATCATCAAGCTCTCACTCTCAATTATGGCCTTAGGCCTGCTATCTTCAGCCTCAAACGTCACTCATCACAAAGTTGATGAAGCCGAAGGAATTCAGTTTTTTGAAGGCTCATGGGAAGAGGCCTTAAAGGAGTCTCAAGAAACTGGCAAACCAATTTTTCTTGACGCATATGCCAGCTGGTGTGGCCCGTGCAAAGCGCTAAAGGCACGAGTATTTACCAATCAAGAGGTCGGTGCCTACTTTAATGAGCACTTTATTAATGTAGAGAAGGATATGGAAAAAGGAGAAGGCCGTCAAATTGCAAGGACCTATCGCGTTACTTCATATCCAAGTTTGTTTTTTGTCAAGGATGATGGAAGCGTGGTAAAGAGAGCTGTGGGTTATAGAAATCCTGAGCAGCTGCTCCTACTCGGTCAACAGGCACTCGAGGCTTACGAAAACATTTAAGATTAGGGTTAGTTTAGGTTAGAAAGCCGGGCATCATTTACTCGATGCCTGGCTTTTGTTTTGAATCACACCACGGTGTTTAAAAACGACCCTCAAATCGGACCGCTTGTATTGAATCATTGCCGTAATTCGCTTTGTGATTCAATCTTTTTGGAATAAAGTCCCTTGGTATATCAAAAACCGATATGTACTCACCACAATTGCGTTTGTGATTTGGTTGGCGTTTTTTGATCAGCACAACATGATTAGCCAAATTGAGTATAAGGCCGAGTTGTATCAATTGAACCAAGATAAAACCTATTATCAAGCCGAAATCATTCAAATTCGAGAAGACCTCGAAGAGCTTTTAAGCGATAACGAAAAGCTTGAACGTTTTGCGCGCGAACGGTATTACATGAAGCGGGATAATGAAGAAATCTTTGTCTTCGTTTCGGAAGACGAGGAATAAGCCTTTGGTAATGGTGCGAATTCTAAATTCGCATCATGACAG
>JALRDM010000070.1 GCA_023262195.1 Salibacteraceae bacterium
ACGAATGGTACGCCTTAGTTCGAGCACTTGAACTAAAAGAAGCGGGTGGAGGAAAAGTAAGTGTGGTAAGTGTTGGCGGTGCCGATTACGATGCTATAATTAGAAAAGCACTAGCCATAGGAGCAGACGATGCTTTCAGAATCGATGCTGTGCCAACTGATTCTATGCAATGCGCATCGGAGATTGCAACGTTTGCCAAGGACAAAGGATTTGATTTGATCTTGTGTGGGAAAGAAACAATAGACTACAATGGATCGAACGTAGCTGGAATGATTGCTGCAATCTTAGACTTACCTTTTGTATCTAATGCCATCAAGCTTGACGTAAATGGCTCAGAAGCAACAGTCGAAAGAGACAATCAAGGAGGTACTGAAGTTCTTGGAGCTCAGCTTCCTGCAGTTATAAGCTGCGCCAAGGGCATGGCTGAACAGCGCATACCTAACATGCGTGGAATTATGGCTGCAAGATCGAAGCCATTGACCGTAGTGCCATCATCAGGCGCCGAACCTACCACTCAAGTAAAATCATTTTCACTTCCTGCAGAAAAAGGAGCGGTTAAGCTTATTGACCCAGAAAATGCGGAAGAACTAATCAATCTACTTCACACCGAAGCTAAAGTGATATAAATATGAACGTATTAGTATTTGCAGATAATAACAACGGTAACATCGCCAAATCAGCGTTTGAAGCCGCAAGCTATGGAGCAAAAATTGCAGCTGACACTGGTGGGTCAGCATCTATTGTGACCTATGGTTCAAACCCGACTGAGCTTGAGAAACTCGCAGCTTATGGGATTGGAAATATTCTAAACTGCACTGCGCTTGAAAGCATGGACCCAAGTCAGCTATCTAAGTTGGTGCAGTCAGCTTCAGAAAAGGTAGGTGCAGAGTTGATCGTTTTCTCTCATGATTACACAGGAAAATCTGTGGCTCCTCTTTCAGCCGCTAGAATGCATGCAGGATTGGTGAGCGGGGCGATTGACTACCCATCCACATCCGATGGGTTTTCTGTTCGCAAGGCAGTATTCTCAGGTAAGGCCTTCGCTGACATAAGCATTAATACCGAAACTAAAGTCTTGAGTTTATTGCCCAACTCGGTAGAAAAAAACAAGTCTGATATTGCCGCTCAAATCGAAGAATTTAATCCAGACCTAGGCGCTGCATCTATTCAGGTAAAAGAAGTTAAGTCAAAAGGTGGTGAAGGTATAAGCCTAACCGAGGCAGAATTAGTTGTAAGTGCTGGTCGAGGACTCAAAGGCCCTGATAATTGGGGAATGATTGAAGAACTTGCTTCGGAGCTTGGTGCTGCCACGGCCTGCTCAAGACCTGTAGCCGATATCGGTTGGAGACCACACCACGAGCACGTTGGTCAAACTGGAGTGGCCATTAGACCAAATCTTTATATAGCCGCAGGAATTTCAGGAGCCATTCAGCATCTTGCTGGAGTTAATGGCAGTAAAGTTATCGTGGTGATCAATACAGATCCTGAAGCACCATTCTTTAAAGCTGCAGATTATGGAATCGTTGGCGATGCATTTGAAGTAGTTCCTAAGCTCGTTGAGGCCGTGAAAGCACACAAAGCTTCACAAGCATAAAATCTGCATGGGTTCCACCAAAATAAAGTTGGACATCCTTGGGTTATCCTATAGTCAGACTCAAACGGGCGCTTATGCGCTCGTGCTTGGAGAGGTAGATGGAAAGCGAAGGCTTCCAATAATCATAGGAAACTTTGAAGCTCAGGCTATTGCCATTGAGCTTGAGCAAATGAAACCGAGTCGTCCATTGACTCACGACCTTTTTAAATTATTTGCCGAAGCCTACAATGCAAAGGTTAGCGAAGTTTTGATTTACAAACTTGAGGAAGGCATTTTCTTCGCACATCTTATATGTGAACGTGATGGGAGTCAGTTCGAGATAGATGCCCGCACTAGTGATGCCATTGCATTGGCTGTGCGCTTTAATTGCCCCATTTACACTTACGAATCAATTCTATCATCTGCTGGAATAGTGCTCGAAGAAGATGACGATGACAGTTTGAAACAAACAAGCGAAAAGGGATCATCAAGCATTGAAGTTAAGTCAAGCGATGAGGGCACACTCAGCAATATGAGTGTAAAAGAGCTCAATGCAGAATTAGAAAAGGCCCTAAACAAGGAAAACTACGAACGCGCAACAGAAATCAGAGACGAGATAAAAAGACGCAAATAGTTTTAAATTGCACACCAATCTAACAACCCTTGGTAGTAGCAATTCTCAGAGGACTTATTGGAATAGCGACCCTTGTATTCATTGCTTGGGTTTTCAGTAGAAACCGCAAAAGCATCGATTGGTCGCTCGTTGGTAAAGGTCTTGCCTTTCAATTGGTCATCGCGGTTTTAATTCTTAAGGTCAGTTTTATAACGAACCTGTTTGATTGGATTAGCCGTGGCTTTGTAAAGCTTATTTCGTTTACAAATTATGGTTCGGACTTCTTAATGGGATCATTTGCAACTGGTGATGTTGCACCGGGGTTGCAAAATTTTGCCTTCTACATCCTCCCAACAATCATTTTCTTTTCTGCCATCAGCGCCATTCTTTACCATTATGGAATATTACAAAAGGTCGTTTATGCATTTGCTTGGATAATGAAACGACTGATGAAACTCAGTGGTGCTGAAAGCTTAGCGGCAGCTGGTAATATTTTTCTTGGTCAGACTGAATCTCCACTACTCGTGCGCCCCTATCTATCCAAGATGACACGTAGCGAACTCATGTGTTTGATGACCGGTGGAATGGCAACCATAGCCGGTGGTGTTTTAGCTGCTTATATGCAGTATCTAGGCGGAGATGACCCCGTGCAGCGAGTATTATTTGCCAAGCACTTATTGACAGCATCCGTAATGTCAGCCCCTGCAGCTGTTGTTGCTTCTAAATTACTTATCCCTGAAACGGAAAGCTATGATCAGCAAATGTCGCTGAGTAAAAATGAAGAAAAGAGTAATGTTCTTGAAGCCATTACAAATGGCACTTCCGATGGACTGAGATTAGCGGTTAACGTAGGCGCCATGTTACTTGTCTTTACGGCTTTAATTTATTTCGGTAACTATTTACTAAAGGATGTTTTTGGAGAATTGACTGGATTGAATGCCATGATTACTTCTAATACGAATTATGATGGTTTTACATTTCAATTCATTGTGGGATATGTTTTCGCTCCAATTGCTTGGCTACTCGGTGTGCCACATGAAGACATTGTGCTTGTGGGGCAGTTGCTCGGGGAAAAGACTATTCTAAACGAGTTTTATGCTTATGCTACTCTTGGCGATCTCAAATCGAATGGAATGTTCGTACACGAAAAATCAATTATTATGGCCACCTATATCCTATGTGGCTTTGCCAACTTCGCCAGCATAGGTATTCAAATTGGTGGAATCGGGGCCTTGGCGCCCAACCGGAAAAAAATGCTCAGCGAACTTGGAATGTATGCGCTGCTTGGTGGCACTCTTGCCTGCTTGTTTACAGCAAGTATAGTCGGCATGTTTTACGCACTGTGAATAGTCTCTTGATAGATTTTGTAATTCTCTATTGCGGACCAATGCTAAGAGTTACACATTTGATGCACAATAAAGAGAAATGCAACAGTACCACGACCTGCTGGAACATATCATTGCCAATGGAGCAAAAAAAACTGATAGGACTGGCGTAGGAACCACAAGTGTCTTTGGCTATCAAATGCGATTTGATTTAAACGATGGTTTTCCCCTAGTTACAACCAAGAAAC
>JALRDM010000096.1 GCA_023262195.1 Salibacteraceae bacterium
TTCGTGAAGGAATTTTGGATCACTATCCAGATCAAATCGGTGAGGATAATTTTAATACAGAAGCCTATTTCGCTAATCAATATAATAGCGGTAAAAGAATTGAAGGACTTCCTGACTTAAATCCAAATAGTAGCGGATACCGAAATGTGCGAATGGAGGATGGTATTCTCTTACCCAAGTATAGACTTCCGACAGAAGCGGAGTGGGAATTTGCTGCTTTTGGCCTTATTGGTAATAGCGTAGGAGAACGAGTTGTGGAACGAAGATTATATCCTTGGAATGGTCACGCAGTAAGAAATCCAGATGAAGCATACATTGGTATGATGCTAGCCAACTTCAAAAGAGGTAGAGGTGATAACATGGGTGTTGCAGGTCACTTAAACGATAATGCTGACATCACTGCACCTGTATTCTCATATTGGCCTAATGACTATGGACTTTACAATATGGCAGGTAACGTGAGCGAATGGGTGATGGATGTTTACCGACCATTGTCAATGGAAGACGTTCAGGATTTCCGTCCATTTAGAGGTAATGTATTTAAGACTAAGGAAAGAGACAATGAAGGAATACTCTTGGATAAATATGATATTCCGATGTATGACATCAATGGCTTAGTGGCATATCTTGAAGAAATGCAAAATGAGACCAATGGTCAATTGAATGAGCAAGAGGGTAACTTATTAGCTGCGCTCCAGGAACAAGCGGGAAGAGCTAAGGAAGCGTATTTGGATGATCGAGATTATGACGCGAGTGTCATTATTGTTGAAGAGTCCATCGAAGAGATAAAAGCTGCAGATGAGATGGCACGGATTGCGCCAGTTTTATTAAAGGATTATGCCACCTATATTAAGCAGCGTCCAGGTGAACTACGTTATCGTGAGACTAAGGTCGAAGAGAACTTAGATCGAAGAAATTACAAACGAGCTGATAACATTAATTATGTGGATGGTGACTACAAATCGCAAATCAACTCTGTGCACTGGGATCAAACTCCCGAAGATGAGCGAACTGAGACAAGCCACATGTATGCATATCCAGGTGAGGGTCCATCTCAGGATTATTCATCACTAATCAATGATCATGCTCGCGTTTATAAAGGTGCATCGTGGAATGACCGAGCATATTGGATGGTACCAGGCACAAGACGGTTTTTAGACGAGCGTCAATCAACTGCGATGATCGGTTTCAGATGCGCTATGGACCGAGTTGGTAGTCCTGTCGGCCTTGGAGCTGCCAGATAAAATCAATCTTTACAAGACGAAGGCCGCTTCTAGCGGCCTTTTTTGTTTACAACATCGAGAATGAGCAGCAACAGCGAACACAAATCTGGCTTCGTAAATATCATTGGCAACCCTAATGTTGGCAAGTCATCGCTTTTAAATGCCTTTATTGGAGTAAAGCTCGCGGCAATAACACCTAAAGCACAAACTACCCGCCATAGGATATTTGGTATATATAACTCCGAGGAGTTACAAATCGTTTTTTCTGATACTCCAGGTGTAATCGACCCTGCTTATAAAATGCAAGAAAGCATGATGGCATCCGTAAAAGAAGCACTTTCTGATGCGGATATTTTCTTAATTGTGGTTGAAATCGGTGACCACCGTTTTAAGGATGAGCGGATTCTGGAAAAAGTAAAATCGAGCAACGTTCCAATTATTCTTGCCATCAATAAAATTGATTCTAGCAATCAAAACCAACTCGAAATGGATGTTGAGTTTTGGAAAGATTACTTCGAAGACAAGGCTGAAATTTTACCGATTTCAGTAATAGAGAATTTCAATATAAGCACCCTGCTCAATAGGATTTCTGAGTTAATCCCCATTGCCCCACCTTGGTTCCCAAAAGATCAGATCAGCGATAGAAACGATCGCTTTATTGTGTCTGAAGTAATTCGTGAAAAGATACTAGAACTTTATGACCAAGAGATTCCATATTCAGTTCAAATTGAAGTTGAAACCTTTAAAGAAGAGGCAAAACTCATCTCGATTAGAGCGGTAATTATCGTTTCTCGAGATAGCCAAAAGAGCATTATTATCGGAAAAGGAGGGGCAATGATAAAACGACTAGGCTCTGTGTCTAGAAAGAGCTTAGAAACTTATTTCAGTAAAAAGGTATATCTAGAGACCTTTGTGAAAACCGACAAAAACTGGAGGAATGATGAGCGAAAGCTCAAGAAATACGGCTATTAATACCGTCCCATAGGAAACACACCATTTGCACCTCTAATAGCGATGGTCTGACCTTCTTTTGATTGAAGTTTCACATCAAACTCAACCTCAATCTTCTTTGAAAGAAAATCATTTGCAAGCAACGGCTCGGTGTAGTCCGATACATCTACCACTCGAAATTTTGACCAACTTTCCTGAATGATATCCTCTGTTGAGTAAACAACTCCTTCATTATCTAAGAACTCCATGGATACGGTGTGTAAATTATCCATCCCTGAATCGCTCTCCTGCGCCACCCGTTCTGTTTTAACCTCATAGTCAAAATTGATATTACATACTGCTAATGAATCCGAAACCAGCACATTATTGCTCTATTCTGCCTCACATGTACCTTTTTCAATAGCCAGTTTTATCAGTTCAACTCCATCAGCAGCCACATGGTTGAATTGAAATTTTTTTTGAACACCCTACAAATTACGGCCTTATTAAGAAACATACCTTCGCACCACAATGGCAATCGTAGCAATCATAGGCCGGCCCAATGTTGGCAAGTCCACCCTATTTAACAGACTAATCGGAAAGCGACAAGCAATCGTGGATGAGTATTCTGGCGTAACCCGCGATCGTCATTATGGCAAGAGTGATTGGGGAGGCAGAGAATTCTCAGTCGTTGATACAGGTGGGTTCGTGAAAGAAACCGATGATCGCTTCGAAAAAGAAATTGCCAAGCAGGTGAAAATTGCCATGGAAGAGGCAAGCCTAATTCTGTTTGCAGTAGATGCCGCCTTCGGCATACACGAGCTTGACAGAGACGTGGCACAGCTACTTCGAAAGAGTAAAAAGCCTGTATTGCTTGTAGCTAATAAAGTAGATACACCGGCCAAAGAATCTACCAGTTATGAATTCTATGAACTCGGGTTCGACCAGATTTTTCCCATTTCTGCCATCAATGGAGGCGGCACGGGCGATCTGTTGGATGAAGTGATCAATCTTCTCCCTGAAGAAGAAGACCCTGAGGATATCGAGTTACCGCGTATTTCAATTGTTGGCAGACCAAATGCCGGCAAATCGAGTTTTGTGAATGCCTTGCTTGGGAATGACCGCAACATAGTGACCGAAGTGGCCGGAACTACACGCGACAGTATCGATACCCACTACAATGCTTATGGCTTTGAATTTACGCTGGTTGACACCGCTGGTATCAGAAAAAAAGCCAAAGTGCATGAAGACCTAGAGTTTTACTCGGTGATGCGCGCAATACGCACCATTGAAAATTCGGATGTATGTATTCTTATGATTGATGCTGCGGAAGGAATTGGCCAGCAGGACATCAATATTTTCGGATTGATAGAAAAAAACCGAAAAGGAGTAGTAGTGCTTGTGAATAAATGGGATTTGATTGAAAAAGAAACCAATTCTGCCATGGAGTATGAAAAGGAGCTAAAACAAAAGCTGGCTCCGTTTAATGACGTGCCCATCCTTTTCACCTCAGTTACAGAGAAGCAACGTATTCACAAAGCTTTACAAACCGCTTTGGATGTGTATAAACGAAGAACACAGCGCATTAAAACGAATAAGCTGAATGAGGTGATGCTTCCCATCATTGAGTGGACTCCACCTCCTGCCACCAAAGGCAAATACATCAAGGTGAAGTATGTTCAGCAATTACCAACACACGCCCCCACATTCGCTTTTTACTGCAACCTACCTCAATACATAAAGGAGTCGTACAAGCGCTTTATTGAAAACCAAATGCGCGAAAAGTTTGATTTTACCGGAGTCCCGATACAGATTTTCTTTAGGAAGAAATAGTCATTAAGCTTCTTTCACGCATCCATGTTACCTATAAAGAGCACAGTTCGTATCTTTGCTCTGAGTGAAAAGAAGCGCTTTCATATTTGCTTTGTTCTATTTGCTTTCAGCGGTGGGTTATGGCGTGGAAC
>JALRDM010000166.1 GCA_023262195.1 Salibacteraceae bacterium
GCTGACATTAGTCTTGCTGACTGGGGGCGAAAAGAAATTGAGATTGCAGAAAAAGAAATGCCTGGCCTTATGGCAATTAGAGAGGAGTACAAATCCTCCCAGCCTTTGAAAGGGGCAAGAATAGCTGGATGTATTCACATGACTATTCAAACAGCGGTTCTTATTGAAACCTTAGTATCACTTGGTGCTGAAGTGACTTGGTCTTCTTGTAATATCTTCTCAACTCAAGATCACGCTGCTGCGGCTATCGCAGCTGCAGGGATTCCAGTTTACGCATGGAAAGGAATGAATGAAGAAGAATTTGACTGGTGTATCGAGCAAACACTTTTCTTTGGAGAAGATCGCAAACCTCTCAATATGATCTTAGATGATGGTGGGGATTTGACCAATATGGTATTGGATCGCTATCCAGAACTCGCTGCTGGTATCAAGGGTCTTTCTGAAGAAACCACAACTGGTGTTCACCGTCTCTACGAGCGCGTTAAAAACGGAACACTTCCAATGCCAGCAATTAACGTCAATGACTCGGTCACCAAATCGAAATTTGACAACAAATACGGCTGTAGAGAATCGGCAGTTGATGCGATTCGTAGAGCAACTGATGTCATGCTTGCTGGTAAACAAGTAGTCGTTTGTGGCTATGGGGATGTCGGCAAGGGAACTGCTGCGTCGTTTAGAGGTGCGGGTTCTATTGTTACCGTTACTGAAGTCGATCCTATTTGCGCACTTCAAGCACTGATGGATGGTTTTGAGGTAAAGACCTTAGAGACTGTAGCTTCTAAGGCTGATATAGTAATTACCACCACTGGAAATAAAGACATTGTTAGAAGTGAGCACTTTGAGGCTTTTAAAGACAAAGCCATCGTATGTAATATCGGCCACTTCGACAATGAGATCGATATGGCTTGGCTCAACAAAAATCACGGGGCTTCAAAAGTTGAAATCAAACCTCAAGTCGATAAATACACCATCAATGGTAAAGACATCATTGTCCTCGCTGAAGGAAGACTTGTAAACCTTGGTTGTGCTACAGGTCACCCATCCTTTGTGATGAGTAACTCGTTCACCAATCAGACTCTTGCTCAAATCGAGCTTTGGACCAATGCGGATGCATATGAAAATCAAGTGTATATGTTACCAAAACACTTAGATGAAAAGGTAGCTGCACTTCACTTAGATCGTCTTGGGGCTGAGCTTACCGAGCTCAAGCAAGACCAAGCTGATTATATAGGAGTACCTCAAAAAGGTCCTTTTAAACCAGAATACTACAGATACTAATTTAATTAGTATCTAGTTTAATACAAAAGCCTTCCATGTGGAAGGCTTTGTTGTTTCAAGGATAATGTCTTTTTTATAATTAAACAATAGACAAAAAAAGCCTCCCAAATGGAAGGCTTTGTATCGTTACGGTCTCAAATTCTTATTAAACCTCAAAAGGCTCAATAGATACATAAGATTTTCCGTTCGCTTTCTTTTGGAACTTAACCAAACCGTCAACTTTAGCGTGTAAGGTATGGTCTTTTC
>JALRDM010000209.1 GCA_023262195.1 Salibacteraceae bacterium
GTTACACAGTTGTTTGAAGCAATGAGCGAAAGTTGCTGATGTAATGTTGTCAACCCCTGTTATGAGAATTTGGTTGCTGTCATTGAAAGCGAGATCATAAACGGGTGTAGTCACGGAGATACTGTCGATTGTACTAAGGGAATTATCCAGCTTCAACACGTGTGTTTGAGTTCCAAGATATATGTCACCACAGTTGTCTACGATAATACCACCATTCATACTCACGATACCAGATGGGATGATCGTATCATTCACAAACACTCCGCTCGCTGATATGCGCTGGATCAGATGTTGTCCATCATATGTGTAAACGTATTGAGAATCAACGGCAATAGCGTTAAGCTCACCTCGTATGGTTTGACCAAAGCTCAGATTGCCATAGGAGGGGCCAAAATAGGAGAGCGGTGTATGGCCATTGGGTATTTGATAGTCGATCTTCATTCCCGAGCACATCTTAAGCAAGTGGTTTAGGGATAAAAAGTAGTAATCACCCTGTGGTGATGATGTCGCTGATCTAACTTCATCGGAAGTGGCGAGTTGATCGTTGGGCAAAAGAAAGGCCGAGAGTGGTTGACCCGTTTCTGGGTCAAGGTTATGAAGTTTAGATCCGTTTACGCCCCAGTTTCCCCCTCCGATAAACTGATTTTCTGAGCAATTGAATTCTAGTGTCCAAGCTTCATTAAATGCAGTGGTCCAAAGGTTGAGACCGTTCTCATCATATTTACCAACCCTACCAATGGCCGAAACAAAAATTGTACTCGACTCATGATCAATTTCTAGGTCCCCGTTGGTTGGAGAGTTAGCATTAAAAATATTGGACCAAATAAGCGTGCCATTTGCAGTGTATTTGCGCACCTCATCTTCGGCATAAGTTGCGGTGTTCAAATAGACGTAGATGTTACTGCCTTCGTCTGTTTCAACGTTGAGTACTTCAGCAAAAAAGGTGTCAAGATCATTTACCCAAGGGTCAATGGTTAATGGCCAGTTAGGTACGTTGTCAGCCTTGAACGATACCTTATGGTCGTTCAATTCAAAGTCGACAGGCACAGCTTCACCATTGGTGATAAACGCGGTGGGCGCCATATCGATCAAATTCAATACGCCTTTTTTTACGCTTATTTCATTTTCTTTCGTGAGCGACACTTCAGACGCTTGATCAATGTTCCATGCGAATCGATCTAGACCTTCCTGAGTGCTTATCTCTATGTCATACTTCAAGCCACCATCCTTTGGATAGAAAGTCACCGAAGTGCCAGTATTAGTGTTTTTGCAGGTAATGGCTTGATACACCCTTGCATTAGTCAATTGATCTCCTTTAAGAGGAGTAAAATGAAATTTGTTTGAAAGCAGGTCATCTCTATCTGCGACTATCACATCAAATCCGTCATTCCAAAAATGGATTACAGATTCTTCAATGGTTTCTAAATAAATATCTCCACCGCGTTCGAGCTCAATTTGCTCAATTTGTTCATAGGTTAAATCAGACCCAAGCGAAGACTCCAACTCTTCCATCCGCTCTCCATATACTTCTTCGTCAAAGGCATTCTTGAAGACACTGAACCCCTTGTTGTGGATGTAAAAAATGGATGAATTACCATACATCATGTACTTCACATCCACTTTGTGCTTGCGTTCAAAGTAGGCACATTGACCAATGTCTTCAATAAAATTTGAGTTGGAAAGATTGTTTTTCTGCCAAGATTGGCTTGGCAGAGTGGTGGTTATGGCCAGGAATAGGATTAGGATTAGGAGTAGCGAGCGCATACTAGAGGGCGTTGGTGAAGTTCGTTACTTTAAGGACGATGAAATTAGAATTAAAGATGCATGGACCGAAGAATTTTGGATAATATTAACGTCAGATGGCAATGTAGTGCTCCTTTTTATCAGATGAAATTTACTTAAGGGATGGCAAAAAAAGCCCCGTTGCTTTCACAATGAGGCTTTTATTTTTTAAGTCTCAATGTCAATCAAAATTGACATCATAGACTAAGTGCACCTGACCAGGCCAACTTATCTCTGACCTCTGTCTTCTGCTTGCTTCACCACGATTGTTCTGCCTCTCAGCTCACTGCCATCCAATTCGCGCATGGCATGTTCGCCATCTTCATGATTTTCCATTTCTACGAAGGCAAATCCGCGCGAACGTCCTGTTTCGCGATCGGTTACCACATGTGCGGATGATACATTTCCATATTCACCAAAAGTGGTTTCAAGGGATTCACTAGTTACTCCATAATCGAGTTGTGCTACAAATAGTTTTATCATTTTTTCTAGTTGTTTAATTAATTATTTGGTTCGTTATCTATAAAAGTTAGTGCCATGCCGGTCTTGCCAGCACGCCCAGTTCTTCCAATTCGATGTATATAACTATCGAAAGAAGCTGGAGCTTGGTAATTTATTACGTGACTCACGTCAGACACGTCAATGCCTCTGGCTGCCACATCCGTGGCGACTAGCACCCTTACTCTTCCAGTCTTGAAAGCGTGCAGAGCGTTTTGTCGAGCATTCTGACTCTTGTTGCCGTGAATTTGATCTGCCTCTATGCCAGCCATATTCAATT